>JBOHKJ010000001.1:0-10128 GCA_050728975.1 Kiloniellales bacterium
GCCCTGGATGCTCTCGGGCGGCCTCAATGCCAGCAACCTGGCCGAGGCGGTGGCCGTCAGCGGCGCCAGGGCGGTCGACGTCTCCTCCGGGGTCGAGGTCGCCCCTGGCCGCAAGGATCCCAAGAAAATAGCCGAGTTCCTGGAGCTGGCGGCGCGCCTCTAGCGGCCTGGCCGGGATTGCGGGGCGGTCGCGAATGGGGCAAATTCGCGCCCTTCCCTCCAGGGGGCGACCGCCCAAGATCGAGCATGCCGGTACAGACGCCGAACACCTATCGCAGTGGCCCGGACGAGCGCGGCCATTTCGGCCTCTACGGCGGCCGCTTCGTCGCCGAGACCCTGATGCCGCTGGTCCTGGAGGTGGAGCGCGCCTACAGCGCGGCCAGGAGGGATTCGAGCTTCCAGAAGGCGATCGACTACTTCGCCACCCACTACGTCGGCCGCCCGAGCCCGCTCTACTTTGCCGAGCGTCTGACCAGGCACTTCGACGGCGCCAAGATCTACTTCAAGCGCGACGAGCTGAACCATACCGGCGCTCACAAGATCAACAACACGCTGGGCCAGATCCTGCTGGCGCGACGTATGGGCAAGACCCGCATCATCGCCGAGACCGGTGCCGGCCAGCATGGCGTCGCCACCGCCACGGTCTGCGCGCGCTTCAATCTGCCCTGCGTGGTCTACATGGGCGCCACCGACATCGAGCGCCAGGCACCCAACGTCTTCCGCATGAAGCTGCTCGGCGCCGAGGTGGTGCCGGTCACCAGCGGCACTGGCACGCTGAAGGACGCCATGAACGAGGCGCTGCGCGACTGGGTCGCCAACGTCGAGAGCACCTTCTACATCATCGGCACGGTCGCCGGTCCGCACCCCTATCCGGCGATGGTGCGCGACTTCCAGTCGGTGATCGGCAACGAGGTGCGCCGACAGATCATGGAGGCCGAGGGACGCCTGCCCGACAGCCTGGTCGCCTGCATCGGCGGCGGCTCCAACGCCATGGGCTTGTTCCATCCCTTCCTCGACGAGCCCGAGGTCAAGATCACCGGCGTCGAGGCGGCCGGTCACGGCATCGAGACCGGCGAGCACGCGGCTTCGCTCAACGGCGGACGGCCCGGCGTGCTCCACGGCAATCGCACCTATCTGTTGCAGACCGACGACGGCCAGATCGTCGATGCCTATTCGATCTCTGCCGGCCTCGACTATCCCGGCATCGGGCCAGAGCATGCCTGGCTCAACGATAGCGGCCGGGTCGAATATGTCGCCGTCACCGACCGGGAAGCGCTCGAAGCCTTCCAGCTCTGTACCCGTATGGAAGGCATCATCCCGGCGCTCGAGCCGGCCCACGCGCTGGCCCATGTTTCCAAGGTCGCGCCGAAGCTGCCGCGCGATCATCTGCTGGTGATGAATCTCTGCGGGCGCGGCGACAAGGACGTCTTCGCGGTTGCCAAGCATCTCGGGGTCGAGTTGTGAGCGCCGCCAAGGCGAGCCGCTTGGAGCGCCGCTTCGCCGCGCTCAAGGCCGAGGGCCGCGGCGGATTGGTGACCTTCGTCACCGGGGGCGATCCCGATTACGACACCGCGCTGGCGATCGTGCAGGGCCTGCCAGCGGCCGGTGCCGACGTGATCGAGATCGGCATGCCCTTTTCCGATCCGATGGCCGACGGCCCGGCGATCCAGGCCTCTAGCCTGCGCGCTCTCAAGGGCGGGATGACGCTCAAGAAGACACTCGAGCTGGTGCGCACCTTCCGCGAGGGTGACGCCGAGACGCCGGTCGTGCTGATGGGCTACTACAACCCGATCTACAGCTATGGCAACGAGCGCTTCCTGAAGGACGCGCTCGCCGCCGGGGTCGACGGCCTCATCATTGTCGACTTGCCCCCCGAAGAGGACGACGAGCTTTGCCTGCCAGCGCGCGCCGCTGGCCTGCACTGGATCAGGCTGGCGACACCGACAACCGACGAGAAGCGCTTGCCGGCGGTGCTCGCCAACACCAGCGGCTTCATTTATTACGTCTCGATTCTCGGCATCACCGGGACCCGCTCGGCCGCAGCCGCCGAAGTCGCTGCGGCGGTGAAGCGCCTCAAGGCGCACTCGACGTTGCCCGTGGCGGTCGGGTTCGGTATCAGGACGCCGCAGCAGGCGGCCGAAGCGGCCGCTGTCGCCGACGCCGCCGTGGTCGGCTCGGCGCTGGTGGAGATCGTCAAGGCCAACCTCGACGATCAGGGCCGCGCCAAGCCCGGTCTGGTCGAGAAGGTGCTGGGCTTGGTGTCTGCGCTCGGCGATGGCGTGCGCCGCGCAAGAGCCGCGTGACGCGATGAACTGGCTCACCAACTTCGTCCGTCCCAAGATCCGCGCGCTGGTCAATCGGCCGGAGCAGCCGGACAACCTTTGGGAAAAGTGCCCGGCGTGCGGGCAGATGGTGTTTCACCGCGAGCTGGAAGCCGCGCTGCGCGTCTGCCCACATTGCGGCCACCACATCCGGATCGGCGCCAAGCGCCGCCTCGAGCTGCTGTTCGATGACGGCAAGTACAGCCTGATCGAGTTGCCGGAGACGCCGGCCGACCCGCTCAAGTTCCGCGACCGCAAGCGCTACGGCGAACGCTTGCGCGAGGCCCAGGCCAAGACCGGCGAAAAGGAAGCGATTCTGGTCGCCCACGGCACGCTCGGCGGCCTGCCGGTGGTGGTTGCCGCCTTCAACTTCGACTTCCTCGGCGGCTCGATGGGTACCGCGGTCGGCGAGGGCCTGCTCGCCGCCGGCCGCCTCGCGGTGCTGCAGAACGCCGCGCTGATCGTGGTGCCGGCCTCGGGCGGGGCGCGCATGCAGGAAGGCATCCTCTCGCTGATGCAGATGCCGCGCACAGTGATTGCGGTCGATCTCGTGAAAGAGGCGGGGCTGCCCTATATCGTGCTGCTGACCGATCCCACCACCGGCGGCGTCTCGGCCTCGTTCGCCATGCTGGGCGACATCGCGATTGCCGAGCCGGGGGCGGTGATCGGCTTCGCCGGCCAGCGGGTGATCGAAGAGACGATCCGCGAGAAGCTGCCCGAGGGTTTCCTGCGCGCAGAGTATTTGCTCGATCACGGCATGGTCGACATGGTGGTGCCGCGCAGCCAGCTGCGCGACAAGCTGGCGAAGATTCTCACCCTGCTGCGCCGCCCGACGCCGAGCGCCGAGGTAGTGCCGCTCGCGTCCGGCACTCGCAAGGGCGAGGGAGGCAAGGGCCGCGCCGAGAAGGGCGAGGGCAAACGTCCTGCGGAGGCGCCCGCCGATGGGCTTGGCGAGTGATGCGGTCCTCGAACGCCTAACCCGGCTCCACCCCAAGATCATCGATCTGACGCTCGACCGGGTCTGGCGGCTGTTGGAGCGGGTCGGTAGTCCGGAGCGCAAATTGGCCCCGGCGATCCATGTCGCCGGCACCAACGGCAAGGGCTCGGTGATGGCCTATCTGCGGGCGATGGCCGAGACCGCCGGGAAGCGGGTCCAGGTCTACAGCTCGCCGCATTTGGTGCGCTTCCACGAGCGGATCCGTCTCGTAGACGGCCTGATCTCCGAGCCTGCACTGCTCGAGCTCTTGGAGTACTGCGAAGAAGCCAACGGCGAAGAGCAGATCACTTTCTTCGAGATCACCACCGTTGCCGCCTTCCTCGCCTTCGCCCGCGAGCCGGCCGATCTTCTGCTGCTGGAGGTCGGTTTGGGCGGGAGGCTCGACGCCACCAATGTGCTCGACAAGCCGCGGCTCTCGATCGTCACGCCGGTCTCGATGGATCACATGCAGTATCTCGGCAATTCGATCGAGGAAATCGCTTACGAGAAGGCCGGTATTTTGAAGCCTGGCGTCACCTGCGTGGTTGCGCCGCAGCTGCCGGCTGCCCACGCGGTGATCGTCGAGCGCGCAAAGGAAGTCGGCGCGCCGCTCTTCTCCTGCGGCGAGGATTGGCAATATCGCGTCGAGGGCAGCTCCTTGATCTACAGCGGCAAGGATGGCGAGCGGGGCTATTCTGCACCCAACTTGCCGGGGCTCCATCAATTCGAGAACGCCGCGGTGGCGCTGGCCGCCGCCGAGCAGTTGCCGGAGCTCGGCCTCGCCGCGGCGGTCTGCGAGAAGGGGCTGCAGCGGGCGGTCTGGCCGGCGCGGATGCAACGCCTGACCAAGGGCCCGCTCGCCGGCCGCCTACCCAAAGGCTGGGAGCTGTGGCTCGACGGCGGCCACAACGCCTCGGCCGGCGAGGCGCTGGCGCGCAGCCTCGCCGCTTGGCGCGACCGTCCGCTCGATCTGATCTACGGGATGATGAACACCAAGGCCTCAGAAGATTTCCTGCGCCCCTTTGCAGGCCTGGTGCGGCGCGTGGCGGCAGTTGCAATCCCCGGCGAAATCAACTCGCACACTGCAGACGATTCGGCGGCCCACGCCCGCGCGGCCGGCCTCGATGCCCGGCCGATGGAGAGCGTTTCGGCGGCGCTCAACCACTTGACCAGCCAACCGGGCCCGGCGCGCGTGTTGATCTGCGGCTCGCTCTACCTGGCAGGCCGCGTGCTGGCTCAGAACGGGTGATTCCCGAACGGCTGACGGCCGCCTGCGGGATCACCGCGGGCGGCCGTCGCGCGAGGCACGTTTCGGCGCCAAGGGGCTAGATGACAGACTCCACCCATTGCATCAGCTGATTCTTGGGCAGCGCGCCGATCTTGGTCGCCGCCACTTGGCCGTCCTTGAACAGCATCAGCGTAGGGATGCCGCGCACGCCGTACTTCTGCGGCGTCAGCGGATTGTCGTCGATGTTCATCTTGGCGACGGTGATGCGGCCGTCCATTTGATTGGCGATCTCTTCGAGGGCCGGTGCAATCATCTTGCAGGGGCCGCACCACTCGGCCCAGAAATCTACCAAGACTGCGCCATTGGCTTTCAATACGTCGGAGTCGAAGCTAGTATCGGTGACCTTGGTGGTCGCCATATTTCACCCCTGTCGTCTGTTTCACGGCAGTCCCGGCGATAGCCCCAGCCGGCGACCGTCAATTCGTTAACGAAATGTAGGAAGTCGGCCTTGGCAGCGTCAAGGCGCGTGAGCCTCCAGAGCCTGAGGGGTGATCTGCGTCAAACGCGGGCCTTCAGTCCACAGCAAGAAGCAATCCACAGGTCGGCCAGGGTAAATGCGCTCCAACACCGCGCGGTACGCCGCCAATTGCCGCAGATAGAGCGCCGGGATCCCGGCCTCGTCCGTGGGCGGTTCCCGATTGGTCTTGTAATCCACCAACAGGATACGGTCGTCTCGCACCACTAGACGGTCGACCTGGCCGGCCACCACTTGGCGGCCTTGGATTCCCTCGATCAGGCCGATCAGCGGTACCTCGGCCCGGCTGCCGTGGCCGAACAGCGGGGCGAAGCGCAGGTCCGCCAGCACTCGAAGCGTAGCCGTCACGATCTCCACCCGTGTTTTGGGGTCGAGTCCGCCGTCGCGCGCCACCACCCGCTCCGCGACCTCGGCGCGCGCGGCGGGCGCCACCCCGGGCAAATGCTGCAGCAGGCGGTGGACGATCCGCCCGCGCCGGAATCGCAGCTCCTTGTCGTCCGCGAGCGGCGAAGCGGCGGGCGGCTCCTCGTCGCGCGGCCGCGAGGGTGCGAGCGGTCGCGGCGGGTCGGGCTCCTCGGCCGCTGCGCGCTTGGCCCAGTCGGGCAGCGGCGAGGCCTTCGGCATTGTGTCGCGCACCAGCTCGCCCGCCGGCTGCGCGCTTTGGGCTGCGGCGAGGCGCCAACCGGGGCCGCTCCAGCCGCCGGATACCTCCTTGGAGAAATCGAAAGCGGCCGCTTCGCTGATGCCGGAAAGATTGCGTGCCACCAGATTGTACCAGCAGTCGGCCGGCGGGTCGTTCCGGGTCTGGTAGCCGCAGAGATAGAGCCGATCTTCGGCGCGGGTCAGTGCGACGTAAAGCAGCCTGCGGTATTCGCGCGCGCGCGCCACGCGTTCGGTATCGCGCGCGGCAGCGGCGAGTGGTCCGTCGTAGTCTTTCCGCAGTGGCCAGAGCGGCAGCGCATCGGTCTCGCCGATATCGGCCCACAGCAGCCCGCGCTTTGGCGGTGGTCCTTGCAAGGTGTCGGGAAGGATCACCAGCGGGGCCTGCAATCCCTTGGCGCCGTGAACTGTCATGACGCGCACTTCGTCATGGCCCTGCTCCAGGTCGCGCTTCACCTCCAGCTCGCCGGCCGCCAGCCAATGGAGGAAGCCTTCCAGGGAGGGCACATGCTCGCGCTCGTAGGTCAGCGCGGCGTTGAGGAGCTCGTCGAGCGGATCGTTAGCTTCGGGGCCGAGCCGCGATAAGAGCTTTTCCCGTCCGCGTCCCGGGCCCAGTACTTCGGCGAAGAGCTCGTAGGGCGGCACGAAGTTGGCGCGCGCCAGCCAGGCGGAAAGCTGCGCGGCGGCGGCGGCAAACGCGGCTCGCTCTTTTGCCTTGGCTTGAAGGCTGCGCCACAGGCTGTTCTCGCGCCGGTAGGCCAACGCGAAGAGCGCCTCCTCGTCGAGCCCGATCAGCGGCGATTTGAGCAACACCGCCAGCGTCAGGTCATCCTCGGGCAACAGCAAAAAACGGCCCAGCGCCACCAGGTCGGCGACCGCCAATTGGTCGCTCAAGGTCATACGGTCGACGCCAGCGACCGGCACCTGCGTCTGCTTCAGCGCGCGCACCAGTTCCTCGACGAAGGCATTGCGCCGCCGCACCAGCACAAGGATGTCGCCAGGCCGAATTCGGCGCTCGCGCGCCGGCAGCCGGCAGTCGGGATCTTTCGCGCCTGCCGGGTCCAGCGTCCAATGGCGGATGCGTGCTGCCAGAACCTTGGCAAGACGGGTTTGCGAGGGTAGCTCGGCATCCGCTTCGCCCGGCGGTGCCCAGGGCTCCACCTCCGGCGGATCGGCGGCCGGAGCTGGCGGCCAGAGCTCGACCAGTCCGGCCTGCCCGGCGCGCACAGGCAGGTGACGTAGCGTCTCGCCGTCGAAGATCACGCCGTCTTGCGCCGCCGGGTCGGCGAAGACCGCGTCCACCAGCTTGAGGATCGAGGCGGTCGAGCGGAAGGAGACGCCGAGCGAAACCTCGCTCCAGGCCTGTCGCATTTCCTCCGCACGCTTGGCGAAGTAGCGGCCCATCGCGCGAAAGGCTTCCGGATCGGCACGCTGGAAGGAGAAGATCGATTGCTTGGCGTCGCCCACCGCAAAGACCGTACGCGGACTCTCGCTCGTCTCTTCATGCGCGCCCGCACCGACGAAGAACTCCTTGGTCAGCGCGCGGATCACCGCCCATTGTTCAGGGTTGGTGTCCTGGGCCTCGTCGACCAGCAGGTGGTCAAGCCCGCCGTCGAGCTTGTAGAGCACCCAGCCGGCGGCGCCTTCGCCGGCCAAGAGATCGCGGGTCTTGAGAATGAGATCGTCGTAGTCGAGCAGCGCGCGCGCCCGCTTGCGCTCGTCGTAGCGGGCGAATATCTCCGAGGCTAGGCGTAGCAGCGCTGCGCTGGCCCGCAGAACTGTCGCCGAGTTGACAGCCTGCGCCAGTGACAGGAGACGCTCGGCCTCTGCCGAGAGCGCTGATTCGGCGCTCGGCTCGGCCTCGAGCGCCTTCTTGGTGATGAGGCGTTTGGTGATCTCACCCTTCTGGGTCAGGAAGACACCGACATAGCGCGCGAAGGCACGGCGTCGCTCGATTGCATCGGCCGCGATCCAGCTTTCAATTTGCGCCGCTTTCTCCCGGTCGGTGGTGCTGCCTTGGCGGTAGGCCAGGATTGCGACCTTGAGAGCCATGGCGTCGAAGGCCGGATCTTCGCAGGCTTCCGCCAACAGCCCGTCGGGCTGCGCGTCGGGCTCGACCGCGAGTGCGCGCGCCAGCTTGGCGATCACACCCTCCACGCCGCCGTGGCGCGCGAAGAGCTGCAGCAGCCTTGCGCGCTCGAAGACCAGCTCGTGGGACAGCTCGACGAAGCTTTGTTCCTGGGCGTGCGACGCGACGATCGCGACGGCCTCGGCGAGTTTCGGCGCTTCGCCGCTCATGGCTTCCGCCAGTGTTTCTTCGCGCGCCTCCTCCAGCATTTCCGTGGCGGAGTTCTCCTCCAGCACCTGGAAGTGCGGCGCCAGGCCCGCCTCGAGGGGGAAGCGCGCCAGCAGCGACTGGCAGAAGGCGTGAATGGTCTGGATCTTGAGCCCGCCCGCCGTGTCGAGCACGCGGGCGAAGAGTCGCCGCGCGCGCTCCAGCTCCTCGTTCTCGGGCGAGCGGCCGAGCAGCTCTTCGAGCGCGGTGCTCAGGTTGGCAGCGTCGAGCGTCGCCCAGTTTGCAAGCCGGGACGCAAGCCGGTTCGCCATCTCGGCCGCCGCTGCCTTGGTGAAAGTCAGCGCCAGAATTCGCTCGGGCGCGCTGCCGGCTAGCAGCAGCGACAGCACCCGGTCGGTCAGCACCTTGGTCTTGCCGCTGCCCGCCGATGCCGCAACCCAGACCGAGCGCTGCGGCAGTGCGGCTTCGCGCTGGGCGAGAGTGCTCTCCGCGCGGGCCCGGGCCGGATTGTCGGTCGCTGGATTCATGACTCGCCCTCTCCGGTCCATTCCTTGACCCGCGCCAGCTGGGCGTAGGGGTCGAAGCGCAGATAGGGCGCGGGGCGATAGGGTGTCGCGTCGCTGTCGAAGCGCGAGACCAGGCGTTTCAGGCCGGCGAGCGCGACCTGCGGCTCGGCTTCCGGTACCGCCGGCAGGGCCTTTTCTTCTCCGGGCGGATCACCGCCGGTCAATCGCCAGTGAAGCAGCGAGGAAACCTCGGCAGCTTCCACGCCGGCGAAGCCGCCGGCCTCGGCGATCGCCGCTTCCAGCGGCAGCTGCGCCGCGCGCCCGACTTCTATGTCGAAAGTCTTCGGCAGCGTTCCGGTCTTGTAGTCGAGGATTGCGAGCGTACCGTCGCGGAGCCGCTCGATGCGGTCGGCCTTGGCCGTGACGGTGAAATCGCCGCCATTTGATCCGAATGTCAGCGTTCCGCGCGCCTCGGCGATCACCTGTGCTGCGTCGCTGCGCCGGCGGCGTTCCGCTTCGGCGATCCAGGCTGCGGCGCGCTGAAAGCGCGGCCACCAGAAAGCGTAGGCGCCGGGCCGAGCCTGCAGTGGCGCGAAGACTTTTTCGCCGAGCGCGATCAGCGCCGCCGCGACGTCGTCGGGCAGCGCGCGCGGGTAGGCTTTCACGAAGGCCTCCAGCGCGCGATGCACCAGTGTGCCGCGGTCGGCGGCGCCGGGATCGGCATCGAGCGGATCGAGCGCGCGCAGCTTCAGGATCTTGCGCGCGTAAAGCGCATAGGGATTGCGCAGCCAAGTCTCGATCTCGGTGACCGAAAGCTGACGCGGCCGCGCGGCGAGCGGCGGCCGCGGCTCCGGCGGTGCCATCGGCGACATCTGGGCGGGTCGGTCAAGCGCCTCGGCCCAGGCGACCTCGCTCGCCGCTTGCGGACGCAGCAGTTCGCCGTGCCCAAGCCCAGCGAGCAGCGCTTCCAGCCGCAGCAGCCAGCGCGACGGCACGGTCGGCGTGCCCTCGACGCGGTGAGCACGGGTCAGAAATATTTCCGGCGCGGTCATGGCCTGAGCGAAGTCGTGGGCGGCCTGACCGATTCGTCGCTCGGGCGGCGGCAGGCCGAAGGCAGCGCGCATCGGCCGGCTGAGCCAGGGGCCGGGATCGCTCGCCGCCGGCCAGGTCCCTTCGTTCAAGCCGCCCAGCACCATAACCTCGACCTGCTGTAGGCGCGCTTCCAGCGGCCCCCAGACGGACAAACGCGGATGGGCGCCGTAGCGCGGCCGCACCACGCGACCGACCATCAAGCTGTCGAGCAGCATGGGATAGCGTGCACCGGCAACCGGCGGAGCGCCGCTGGCGGCCTCGGTCAGCTCCTGAAGGAAGCGCACCGACGCGTCGCCAGCCTCGCCGCGCCACAGGCGTGCGCCGCCCGTCTCTTCATCGCTCGCCGCCAGCGCTTCGGCGAAGGCGAGGTGGGCGCGCAGCAATTCGGCGATCGGCAGCCGGCGCCGCCTCAGCAGCTTGACGAACGGCGCTGCCATGTCTTCGAGGCGCGACAGCCAGCCAGCCTTGGGTTTCGGGTCGTCGCTTTCCTTCAAGGCGCGTTTCAGCCCAGGGA
>JBOHKJ010000002.1:0-4885 GCA_050728975.1 Kiloniellales bacterium
GGATACCTCGATCCTGATGCCGCGCTGATCGAGGCCCGAGATCTTCCCTTCGAAGAGGTTCATCTTACCGATGAAGTCGGCGACAAAGCGGCTGCTCGGAAACTCATAGAGCTCGGATGGCGGCGCCACCTGGCGCACCTTCCCCGATTCCATCACGGCGATACGGTTGGCCATCGAGAGCGCTTCGTTCTGGTCGTGCGTCACAATGATGAAGGTGATTCCGACCGAATGTTGCAAGCGCACCAGCTCGAGCTGCATGGCCTCGCGCAGCTTGGCGTCGAGGGCGGAGAGCGGCTCGTCCAACAGCAGCACCTTGGGCCTCTTCACCAGCGCACGGGCAAGCGCCACCCGCTGGCGCTGGCCGCCGGAGAGCTGATCGGGCTTACGCGCACCGTATTCGGCGAGCTGCACCATGGCGAGCGCCTCGCGCACCCGGCCATCGATCTCGCTCGCCGGCGTCCCCACGACTCGCAAGCCGTAGGCGACGTTGTCGTGGACCGTCATGTGCGGAAAGACTGCGTAAGATTGAAACACCATGTTGACCGGCCGCTTGTTGGGCGGAACGTCGGTCATATCCTGGCCGTCGATTACCACCTCGCCCTCGCTCGGCATCTCGAAGCCCGCCAGCATGCGCAACAGCGTCGTCTTGCCGCAGCCCGACGGGCCGAGAAGAGCAAAGAACTCGTTGGGTCGAATCTCGAGCGAGACATTGTCGACCGCAGCTACGGAGCCGAAGCTCTTCGTGAGGTCACGAATCGAGACGATCGGTGCCGGATCGGACATGGCGGTCAGCCCCTGGGTTTCGGCGGCGCCTGCAGGCGCATGGCGAAGATGGTCGCGGCGACGGTGATGACGATCAGCGCCGTGGAGGCCGCATTGACCTCCGGCGTCACGCTGAAGCGCACCATGGAGAAAATCTTGACCGGCAGCGTGATGGTCTCGGGGCCGGCGGTGAAGAAGGTGATGACGAAGTCGTCGAGCGACAGCGTGAAGGAGATGAGGGCTCCGGCGACGATGCCCGGCCCCATGTAGGGCAGCAGCACATAGCGGAAGGTTTGCGCCTCGTTGGCGCCGAGGTCGCTGGAAGCGTCCTCCAGCTCGCGATTGAAGCCGGCGAGCCGCGCCCGCACGATCACCGCGACGAAGGGGAAGGAAAAGGCGATGTGGGCGATGGTGATGTTGCCGAGATTGAGCGGCCAGGGAAGATCGTTCGGCCAGCCGATGCGGGCGAAGAAGGCCATCATCGCCACACCCATGCAGATCTCGGGAATGACGATCGGCAGCGCCATGAAGCCCTCGTAGACCGCCTTGCTGGGGAAGCGGAACCGCCACAGGCAGACCGCAGTCATCACGCCCAGGACGACGCTGACCGCAGTGTTGAAGATCGCGATCGTGAGGCTGTTGAAGAAGGCTTCGCGCAGGCTGTCGTTATTCCAGGCGCGAACGTAGTAGTCGAAGGTGAATCCCTGCCAGACGATGTTGCGGCGGCTGTTGTTGAAGCTGAAGGCGATGAGCGCCACGATCGGCGCATAGAGCATGATGAAGGTAACGCCGACCGTCAGCTTCATCCACCAGCGCCGGCCGTAGTCGAGCGGGCCGATCGGCTCCGCCAGACGCCGGCGCGCAGTCTTTTCGACCTTCGCCCCCTTCTCCGCCACCGCCACCATCTAGATCTCCAACCCCTGTTTGCGACCCGAAACCAGGGATCTCAGCGCCAGCGCACCGAAAGTGGCGTACATCAACAGGAACGATAGCGCGGCGCCGAACGGCCAATCGTTGGCCGACTTGAACTGCCGCTCGATCACGTTGCCGATCATCTCGCTCGAGGTGCCGCCCAGGAGGTCGCTGATGAAGAAGGCGCCGATGCCGGGAATGAATACGATGATGATCCCGGAGACAGCCCCGTGCCAGGTGAGCGGGAAGACCACCGAGAAAAAGGTGCGCCAATGTCCGGCGCCAAGGTCGAGGCTGGCTTCCATATAGGAGCGGTCGAGCTTCTCGATGTTGGCGTAGAGCGGCAGCACCATGAAGGGGAAGAAAGCGTAGACGATGCCTGCTACCACCGCGAAGTTGTTGTAGAGCAGCTCCAACGGCTGGAAGCGCTCGCCCAGAAGCTGATAGCCGCCCAACCCGGCGGATGTCAGCAGGCCGTTCGCGTTCTCCCACAGCCACTCCAGGCCGAAGTTGACGAATCCGCGGCTGCGAAAGACCGCGATCAGCGAATAGGTGCGGATCAGGATATTGATCCAAAAGGGCAGCACCACGGCGAGCAGCAGCAGCGGCTTCCAGCGCGCCGGCGCGAAGGCGATCGCGAAGGCGACCGGATAGCCGATCACCAGGCAGAGGATCGTCGCCGATCCGGAGATGACGATCGACTTCCAGAAAATCTGCAGATAAAGCGGGTCCATCGCCCGCCAGTAGTTGGCGAGCGTCCAGGTGATCTCGACGTCGACGATCCCGCGCTTCTCGCCGAAGCTGACGACCCAGACCAGAGCGAGCGGAACGACGAAGAAAGCCGCCAGCCAAACGCTCGGCGGAACGAGAAAGACCCAAAAGACCGCCGGGTGTCGCTTCCAGTGCTCCATTACGTCGCCTAGTGCGAGGCGCGGTGCCGGCGGGCGAAACGATCCTGCCCGCCGGCCGCTAACACCGGATCAAGCCGCCTGAATGCGTGTCCAGGCTTCGTCCAAGAGACGCTGGACCTCCTCGCCCTGATAGAGGGCGGGCTCGCAGCGGGCGAGCGTCGCGTCGTCCGGAAAGATCGCCGGATTCTGGCTGTACTCTGCCGGCAGCAGCGCGCGCGCCGCGGCATTGGGCGTGGCGTACTGGATGAAGTCGGCGATCGCCGCCCCCGCCTCGGCCTCGAGAATGTAGTTGATGAGCTGGTGGGCATTGTCCGGATGCGGCGCCCCGGTGGGAATGCAGAGGCAATCCTGCCAGACCAGCGAGCCTTCCTTGGGAACGACGTAGGCGATGTCGTCGTCCTCGGCCATCACCTGCAGGATGTCGCCGTTCCATTCCATGGTCAGGTCGACTTCGCCCGACAGCAGGAGGTCCTGGCCGTTGTCCTCGGCGAAGACCTTGATATGCGGCTTCTGCTTGATCAGCAGCTCTTCGGCCGCCTTTATCTCCTTGGGATCGGTCGCGTTGTAAGAGTAGCCGAGATACTTGAGCGCGATGCCGATGACCGAGGCGGCTTCTCCCAGGAGCGCGAGCCGGCCGGAATACTCGTCTGAGTCCATCAACACCTTCCAGCTGTCGGGAACGCCGTTGACCCTCGACTTGCGGTAGCCGATCCCCTGGGTCCCCCACATGTAGGGCATGGAATACTGCCGTCCGGGATCGAACTGGGCCTCCTGAAAAACCGGCGCCACGTTTTTCTTGAAGTTGGGGATCTTGCTGTGATCCAGCTTGTCCAGCATGCCGGCCACGATCATGCGCTCGACATAGTCGTTGGTCGGCACGATCAAGTCGTAGCCGGGATTGCCTTCCTTCAGCTTGGCGAAGAGCTCGTCGTTGTCGGCAAAGAGGTCCATGGTGACTTCGATGCCGCTCGCGTCCTGGAAGTCGCTGAGCGTCGTCTCGCCGATGTAGGTGTCCCAGTTGTAGAAGTTCAGCTTCGCTTCTTCGGCGCTCCAGGCGAGCTTCGGTCCGATGCTGAGACCGGCGGCGACCGCGCCGGTGCCGGCGAGGAACGAACGCCGGGACAGGCGCGGAAAGGGCTTCGGGCTGCGTTTGCTCATGGGATGATGTACCTCCTCTGATCGCGGCCCAGAAGTTGTTGCCTTCGATTAAGCAGCGGGCCTTGTTCCGTTCAATATCCCGTGCCGGCACTGGTGAAATCAAGCCCCGGATGGCTACGCGCCGGCCTGGGCCGCTCGGCTCAGCGCGCGCCGAACAGCGGCAGCGCCAAAGCCGCAGCCAGCGATTCGCCAACCCGGACCTCGAAGTCTGGCCGCGCGAGCCGCTCGACAGCATCCTGCTCGCCATTGTCCGCGGCGCCAACGATCAGCAGCCCGCCCGCCAGGCCGGCGGCGCGGCCCGCCGCGAGGTCGAGCGCCCGGTCGCCGACGATCCAGGACCGGGCGAGGTCGAGCCCGAACAACCGGCCGGCATGGAGCAGCATTCCCGGGTTGGGCTTGCGGAAAGGATGGTTCGGATGGCGGTAGGGCGGCTTGGCCTCGGCATGGAAGGGGCAGGCGAGGACGAGATCGAAGCCGGCGCCGGGGGCCGCCTCTTCGAGCGCCTCCAAAATCGCGCGCTGGATGAGGCGAAAGTCGGACCAGTCGTAAAGGCCGCGACCGATTCCCGATTGGTTGGTCACCAGCACCCGCGGCAGGCCGCGCTCTGCCGCACGCGCCAGCAGGTCGGCGGCGCCGGACAGAAGATGCAGGTCGCCCGGCCGATGAAGATAGCCGACGTCCTCGACCACGACGCCGTCGCGATCGAGAAACAGCGCCGGCTTGCCCGCGAAGCCCGGCACCCGGTCAGGCGGCAGGACCTCGACCCAGATGCCTTCGCCGACCTCTTCAGGATCGCTGCCCGCCTTCCCCTGCTTGCCTCGATCCGGCACCCGACTTCGCGGCCTTCTTTGCTGTTGCTGGCGACAGTGCTGGTTCTGGTGACAGTTGGTCACGCCGTTAACGGCCGATCAAGCTCGCCCGGCTAGCCTCGCCGACGTCCGATTGCCGTTGCCCTGGCCCGAGCCGGGACCGACAATCGCCGGCGCGTTGGTGTTCCCGCGAATCCGAGGGCGCGATCCAATGAACGAGATGCGGCCGCCGATCCGGATCGACGAGACCGCGCTCCTGCGCCGCACCGCCCACTATGCGCGACGCCTGGCGCCCTGTCTTTGCAATAGCGAGCCAGCACGCGGAGCCACCTG
>JBOHKJ010000003.1:0-7623 GCA_050728975.1 Kiloniellales bacterium
GTCGAGCGCCGCTACCGCCTCGGCGCAGCGCCCGCAGGTGCCGGGCGCCGCCGTGTCTCGGCCGACCTCGGCCAGCACCCGCCAGCAGCGCTCGCATTTGGCGCCTTCAGCGGCCCCGACCGCCACCGCGACGCCCTCGACGTCGGGCAGCGTAAAGGCGCCGGCCGGCGCGGCCTCGCGGGAGACCCTGGCTGCCGAGGTGATGGCGATCTCGGCAAGATCGAGGCCCTCCAGCGCGCCCAGCAGATCCCGGCGCGCGATGTGAACGACCGGTGCCGCCTGGAGCGAGGAGCCGAGGCGCTTGGCCGCGCGCTCGACCTCGATCGCGCCGGTGACGACGCGGCGCAGCTCGCGCAGCTTCGCCCACTTGGCGGCCAGCGCCTCGTCGCGCCAGCCGCCGGGAATCTCTGGGAAGAGTCGCAGATGCACGCTTTCCTCCGGGCCGCTGCCGCGCGTCAGCCAGGCCTCCTCGGCGGTAAAACAGAGGATCGGCGCCAGCCAGGCGGTGAGGCAGGAGAACAGCTGGTCCAGCACCGTGCGACAGGCGCGGCGCCTGCTGGAGTCGGGGCGGTCGCAGTAGAGGCTGTCTTTGCGGACGTCGAAGTAGAAGGCCGAAAGCTCGACCGCGCAAAAGTCGTGCAGCGCGCGATAGATGGCATGGAAGTCGAAATCGTCGGCGAACTGCCGCACCAGGCGGTCGAGCTGGTAAAGCCGGTGCAGCACCCAGCGCTCCAGCTCCGGCATCTCGGCCCGCGCGATGCGCTCCGTCTCGGAGAAGCCGGCGAGCGCCCCAAGCAGATAGCGCAGCGTGTTGCGCAGGCGCCGGTAGGCGTCGACCTGATACTTGATGATCTCCGGGCCGATGCGCTGGTCCTCGGCGTAGTCGGTGGCGACCACCCAGAGACGCAGGATGTCGGCGCCCGATTCGCGCATCACTTCGTGGGGATCGGTCGAGTTGCCGAGCGACTTCGACATCTTGCGGCCCTGCTCGTCGAGCGTGAAGCCGTGGGTCAGCACTGCGTCATAAGGCGCGCGCCCGCGCGTTCCCGCCGATTCCAGCAGCGAGGTGTGGAACCAGCCGCGGTGCTGATCCGAGCCCTCGAGATAGAGGTCGGCCGGCCACTTGAGCTCGGGCCGCGCCTCCAGCACGAAGGTGTGGGTCGAGCCGCTGTCGAACCAGACCTCGACCACGTCGGTCACTTGATCGTAGTCAGCGGCGTTGTAGTCGTTGCCGAGCCAGCGCTGGGGCGGCGAGGAGAACCAGGCATCGCCGCCTTCCTGCTCGAAGGCCGCCGCGACGCGCTCGATCACCTTGGCGTCGCGCAGCGCCGCGCCGCTCTTCTTCTCGACGAACAGCGGCAACGGCACGCCCCACAGGCGCTGGCGCGAGACGCACCAGTCGGGGCGCTGCTCGATCATCGAGCGCAGGCGGTTCTGGCCGCCGGGCGGCACGAAGCGCGTCGCCGCGATGGCGGCGAGCGCCTTCTTCCGCAGGTCGTTGCTCTCCATCGAGATGAACCACTGCGGCGTGTTGCGGAAGATGAGCGGCGCCTTGGAGCGCCAGGAATGGGGATAGCTGTGCAGCAGCCGTCCCTTGGCGAGCAGCGCGCCGGCGCCGGCGATGGCGCGGATCACCGCGCCGTTGGCCGTACCTTCCTTGCCGTTCTGGTCGTAGACCGTGGTGCCGGCGAAAAGCGGCACGTGGTCGAGGAAGGCGCCGTCGCCGCCGACCGTCTGCGGCACCTCCAGATCGTTGGCGAGACCCAGCTTCCAGTCGTCCTCGCCGTGGCCCGGCGCGATGTGGACGAAGCCGGTGCCCTGATCCACGGTGACGAAGTCGCCGGCCAACAGCGGCACAGCAAAGTCGTAGCCCTGTCCGCGCAGCGGATGCGCGGCGATCGTGCCGGCGAGGCCGCCGCCGCTGCCTTCCCAAACCACGTCGTGGCCCGTGATCTTGGCCTGCTCCAGCAGGCTGCCGGCTAGGTCTTTCGCGACCAGCAGCGTCTCGCCCGGCTTGGCGGCGCTGGCCTCGGCGACCTCGGTCACCTTGAGCGCGCGATAGCCCATCTCCGCGCTATAGGCGATCGCCCGGTTGCCTGGCAGCGTCCAGGGCGTGGTGGTCCAAATGACGATCGAAGCGCCGTCCACGGCGGCGGTTGGCGTCTCGACGACCGGGAAGCGCACCCAGAGCGTGGTCGAGCGATGATCGTGATACTCGACCTCGGCGTCGGCAAGCGCGGTCTTCTCGACCACCGACCAGAGCACCGGACGCGCACCGGGGTAAAGGCCGCCGTTCATTACGAACTTGCCGATCTCGCGCACGATCTGCGCCTCGGCGGCATACGCCATCGTGGTGTAGGGGCGCTTCCAGTCGCCGAGCACGCCGAGGCGCTTGAACTCTTCGGTCTGGATTGCGATCCACTTCTCGGCAAAGGCGCGGCATTCGCGCCGGAACTCGACCTTGTCGACCGCGTCCTTGTCCTGGCCGCGCACGCGGTAGCCCTCCTCGACCTTCCATTCGATCGGCAGGCCGTGGCAGTCCCAGCCCGGCACGTAGTTGGCGTCCTTGCCGAGCATCTGCTGGGCGCGGTTGATCACGTCCTTGAGGATCTTGTTGAGCGCGTGGCCGATGTGGATGTTGCCGTTGGCGTAAGGCGGGCCGTCGTGAAGGATGAACTTCTCGCGGCTCCTCGATTGCTCGCGCTGGCGGGCGAAGAGATCCATATCCTCCCAGCGCTGGAGAATCTCCGGCTCGCGCTGGGGCAGGCCGGCGCGCATCGGAAACTCTGTCTTGGGCAGGAAGACGGTCGCTTTGTAGTCGCGGCTCATCGCTCTCGCTTCGCCCGCGAGCGGGCGGAATCCTAAAGGCTGCGCGCGGGGTTGAAGGGGTCTCGGCCGCGCCGGCGCGGGGTCTTGTTATGGGCGGCGGGAGGGCCGAGCGTCAAGGATCGCGGGGCATCGCGCTCAGGCCTCGAGCAGGGCGCGGGCTTGCGCCGCGTCGTCCAGCATCTTGCGCTTCAAGGCTTCGAGCGATTCGAACTTGGCCTCGGGTCTCAGATACTCGACCAGCGCGACCCGCAGATGACGCTCGTAGAGGTCGCCCTCGAAGTCGAAGAGATGGACCTCCAGCAGCGGATCGCCGGCGCCCACCGTCGGGCGCACCCCCAGGTTCGCCACCCCCGGCCGCCACAGCAGCTTGTCGCCCTGGTCGAGGGCGGCGCGCACCGCGTAGATGCCGTGGGCCGGCTCGAGGAACTCGCCGAGCTCCAGATTGGCGGTCGGAAAGCCGAGCTTGCGGCCGAGCCGCTGTCCCACCACCACCCGGCCCTCGATCTCGAACGGCCGGCCGAGCAGCGCGGCGGCGGCCTTCGGCTCGCCGGCCTTGAGCAGGGCCCGGATCCGGGTCGAGGAGATGGGCGCGGCATCCGGCCCGTCGGCGCGTGCGAGCGCGGTGACCCCGAAGCCGTGGGCACGGCCCATGGCCTGCAGCAGGCTGACGTCGCCCTGGCGCTTGTGGCCGAAATGGAAGTTGTCGCCGACCACCAGGTGGCGGGTGCCGAGGCCGTTCAGCAGCACCTCGTTGACGAAGCTCTCGGCCGGCAGCCCGGCGAGCGCTCGGTCGAAGGCCAGCACGTAAAGGTAATCGAGCCCGAGCGCCTCGATGAGCCGCGCCTTGAGGCGGAAGGGGGTGAGGCGGTAGGGCGGGTCGTCGGGGCGGAACAGGCTGCGCGGATGCGGCTCGAAAGTCAGCACCCCGGCCGGCCGGCCTGCGGCCCGGGCCTGCGCCAGGGCGGCGCCGATCACGACCCGGTGGCCGCGATGAACGCCGTCGAAATTGCCGACCGCGACCACGCCGCCGCGTGCCGAGGGCGGAAGGTCGGTCCAGTGGCGAAAGACTTTCATCGGCCCTCTGGCTGGCTCCGTTCGAGTCGCAGCGCCAGGATAGCCGAGGGCCCTTTGCTCTTGAACAGCGGGGCCCTTGAAGCGGGGCCGGCCGCAGTGGTGGCGTTAGCGGGCGGCCGCCGCGGCGATCTTGGGACCGCGGCTCGGGGCCCGGTTCGGGACCGCGTCGTTGGCGCCTTCGAGCGCAGCAGCGCGGTGCGCCACCATCACCATCGCCTCGCCCTCGATGACCGGCTTACCCTCGACACTGCAAACCGTATCGATCGAAACCCGGCGCTTGGACTGGTCGATCGCGGTCACCGTCACCTTGGCGACCACCGTGTCGCCGGATTTGACTGGCGCCAGGAACCTCAGGCTCTGGCTGAGGTAGATGGCGCCCGGGCCGGGAAGCCGGGTGCCCAGCACCGTAGAGATGAAGCTGGCCGAGAGCATGCCGTGGGCGATCCGGCCCTTGAACATGGTCTGCTCGGCGTAGGACTGGTCGAGGTGGACCGGGTTGGTGTCGCCGGAAACCCCGGCGAACAGCACGATATCGGCGTCGGTCACCGTCTTGGCATAGCTGGCGCTCATGCCAGGCGCCAGGTCCTCGAGGTAGTAGCCATGCTGGTCTTCCATCTCGGGCCCTTCCGGCGGTGGCGGGGAATCTTGTGACCGATTCTGCTGCGATGCAGAAATATTGCTGCGTTGCACTCTAGCCGAGCCGGCAAGGCTCGGCAACGATCTTTGTGCAGGTGCGAAGAGCCTTCCCAACCTTGGTTAATATGACGTTACAGCCGATAAGAGCGCTACCTTTGCAGGCGCGAAGGGCTTGATCTTTCGGCCTTTACGCCGCTGGGCAGAAATAGAGACTCGTTCCTCGCGAGCCTTATTGCCGAGCCCGGGGCGCTCTTGCTATCAGAATTGCAATCGGCGTCCCGCGCGAGCAGTCGGCCGCCGTTCCCTGAGGAAGCCGTTTCTCATGCCCGCCACACCGAGGCCACAGCCTGCCGCCCGTGCCGGCTGGGGCGAGTACCTGCCCAAGCTGGTCACCTGCTTGCGCGAGGGCTATGGCCCGGCCACGCTCGGCCGCGACGCGCTGGCCGGTCTCACCGTCGCGGTGGTGGCCCTTCCGCTCGCGATGGCGCTGGCGATCGCTTCGGGCGCCTCGCCGGAACAAGGCTTGGTGACGGCGGTCGTAGCGGGCTTCCTGATCTCGGCGCTGGGTGGCAGCCGCTACCAGATCGGCGGGCCCACCGGCGCCTTTGTGGTCATCGTCTTCGACGTGATCGCGCGGCACGGCTACGACGGGCTGGTGCTGGCAACGCTCATGGCGGGGGTATTGTTGCTGCTCTTTGCCGCGGCACGTCTCGGCACGGCTATCCAGTTCATTCCCTATCCGGTGGTGACCGGTTTCACCGCAGGCATTGCCGTGGTCATCGCCTCCAGTCAGGTGAAAGATTTCTTTGGCCTGAGCATCCCCGATCCGCCCGGCGACGTGCTCGGTCAATGGCAGCGCTACCTCCAGGAAGCGCACAGCTTTTCCTGGCTGTCCTTGATGATCGGCGCCGGCGCTTTGGCGCTCATCGTCCTGCTGCGCCGCAAAGCTCCGCGCCTTCCCAGCTTTCTGATCGCCGTCGCATTGGCTGCGACGCTGGTGGCGCTGTTGGATCTACCGGTCCCGACGATCGGCTCGCGCTTCGGCGCTTTGCCGAGCTTTCTGCCGGCCCCGGCGCTGCCCGAGGTGACGCTGGAGCGGCTGGCCACGCTCTTTCCCGACGCGCTTACCATTGCGCTCCTGGCCGGCATCGAATCGCTGCTCTCGGCGGTGATCGCGGACGGCATGACTGGCGAGCGTCACCGGTCCAACGCCGAGCTGATAGCACAGGGCACCGCCAATATCGCGTCCGCGCTTTTCGGCGGATTGCCGGCGACCGGCGCAATAGCGCGCACCGTCACCAACATCGAAAGCGGCGGACGCACGCCTCTGGCAGGCATCTTCCATGCACTCTTCCTGCTCGCGTTTCTGCTGCTCTTCGCGCCGCTCGCCGTCTACGCGCCCCTTCCCGCACTGGCTTCGGTGTTGCTGATCGTGGCCTGGAACATGAGCGAGCTGCAGCGCTTTCGCCATCTGCTGAAGGCGCCGCCCGGAGATCGAGTGGTGTTGCTACTGACATTCGCGCTCACCGTGCTGGTCGACCTGACGCTTGCCATCCAGGTGGGGATCGTGCTGGCGGCCCTGATCTTCATGCGCCGCATGGCAGAGGTTACCGAGATCGAAGCGCACCATGCGCTCTTCGAGCCGGAGGTGACCGGCGGCACGACGCGCCTGCTCACACGCGACGACATTCCGGCAGGCGTCGAAGTTTTCCAGATCAACGGCCCCTTCTTCTTCGGCGTGGCGACCCGGCTGCAGCACATCCTGGAGCAGGTCCGCACACCGCCGGAGGTCTTCATCCTGCGCATGCGGCGCGTGCCGCTGGTCGATGCGACCGGTGCCAGGTCGCTCGCCGACTTCATCGACAAGTGTCGGCGCCGCGGTACCGAGGTGATCCTGACCGCTGTCAATCGACAGCCGCGCGAGGTGTTGGACAGGCTCGGCTTTGAGGAAAGCGGCGGCCATCTGGTACCCGATCTGGAGGCCGGGCTGGCGCTCGCCCGCGATCTGATCGCCGCACGCGCCAGGGCCGCGGCCGGTCAGGCGCACGCCAGCGAGCGATGACGGCGTGATCGGCCACGTCCGCTATCCGCTGTGGCTGCACCGGGCCGTTGCGCCCGGTGCAAAAGTGTTTGCCCTCCTTTTCATGCTGGAGTCGGTGGCGCGCGCCTCGATCGCCGCGCTGATTCCGCTCGAGGCCTATCGGATTCTGGGCGCGGCGCGCGAGGTCAGCTTTCTCTACACCCTGGTCGGTGTGATCGGCGTCATCGGCAGCCTCGCCATTCCCTTCCTGGTGCGAGCGCTGCGCCGGCGCTGGGTCTACAGCCTCGGTGCCGGATCGCTGATGGTGGCGGCGGGTCTGATGGCGAGCGATACCTTTTCTGGCTTCACGCTCGGCATCCTGCTCAGGGTGTTCGGCGTCGCCTGCCTCAACATCACGCTCTCGCTCTACGTGATGGACTACATCCGGCGCCGCGACCTGGTACGCTCGGAGCCGCTGCGCCTCGGCGCCTCGGGGCTCTCCTGGACGCTGGGCCCCTGGCTCGGCGTGGCGCTCGCCGAGCGCTACGGCGCCGAGGCCGCCTATCTCTTCAGCGCGGCCAGCGCGGCGGCGGTGCTGGCGGTCTTCTGGCTGCTGCGCCTGCAGGACAATCCGGCGGTCGCCGCGGCGACCAAGCCGCCGCCCAATCCGCTGGCCTCGATCGGCCGTTTCCTCGCACAGCCGCGGCTGCGCCTCGCCTGGCTGATCGCCTTCGGGCGCTCGTCTTTCTGGTCGATGTTCTTCGTCTACACGCCGATCGTCGTAGTGGCCGGAGGCGAGAGCCGCGAGGCCGGCGCCATCGTGGTCTCGGCCGGCAACGCCATGCTGATCTGCTCGCCGCTCTTCGGCCGGCTCGGCGCGCGCTTCGGCCTGCGGCCGATCATCGTCGCCGCCTTCCTCGCCATGGCCGGCTGTCTGGCGGCGGCGGCGCTGCTGGTGGGCGGCCCGGCGCTGCCGACCGCCGTTGCGCTGCTGGCCGCGACCGTCGCCGCCTCGTCGCTCGACGCGGTCGGCGGCATTCCGTTCCTGCGCTCGGTGCGGCCGC
>JBOHKJ010000004.1:0-11826 GCA_050728975.1 Kiloniellales bacterium
GGTAGGCGTTCCGCTGATCGGGCTGAACGCCGAGCGCTATACCCGGGAAGCCGAGCTCCGCTTCGCGCTGGTGCGGGTCAGCGAGAGCGCCGAAAGCATCGCACTGTTCGGCGGCGAGCAGGACGAGCGGCGGCAGCTCGAGGGCAACCTCGACCGCGTCATCCTGTCGATGCGGCGGCTCTCGGGCGCCCTGTCGCGGCTCACCTGGATCACCTCCGGCTACGGCTGGATCGCCATCGTCGTGCCGATCGTGGTCGCGTCTCCCGGCTATTTCAGCGGCGGCCTGACCTTGGGCGGCATGATGATGGTCGTCGGCGCCTTCAACCAGGTGCAGTCCTCGCTGCGCTGGTTCGTCGACCACTTCCCCGCGATCGCCGACTGGCGGGCGACGCTACAGCGCGTGAGCGCTTTCAAGGCGGCGGTCGACAGGCTGGGCGATATCGACGGCACCATCGACAACATCAAACTGGTCAAAGACCCAGAGGGAAAGCTCTCCTTCGAGAGTGTCAGTGTGTTGTTGGCCGACGGTCGGGTGGTCATCTCGGAGGCGACTGTGGAGATCGGCCCCGGGGAGCGGGTGCTGATCGTCGGCGAGTCCGGCGCCGGCAAGAGCACACTGTTCCGTGCTGTCGCCGGGCTGTGGCCGTGGGGTAGTGGCACCATCGGCCTTCCCGCGTCCGACGGCCTGATGTTCATGCCACAACGGCCGTACCTGCCGCTCGGCACGATGCGCTCGGCGATCACTTATCCAGATCCGCCGGATGCATTCGATACCGCAGAAGTCGAGGCCGTGGTGAAACGAGTCGGCCTGGCAGAATTCTTGACGACGCTCGACGTCGAGGGACGGCTGGACAAGAGCCTCTCGCTCGGTCAGCAGCAGCTGATCGGCTTCGCCCGGCTGCTGCTGCATAAGCCGGCCTGGGTGTTCCTGGACGAAGCCACCTCGGCGTTGGACGAAGTAAACCAGCACCGGGTGATGTCGATCTTCGATCAAGAGCTGAGCGGCGCCACGGTGCTGAGCATTGGCCACCGCCCGGGGCTGGAGACCTTCCACACGCGCACGCTGCATCTCGTCCGCACCCCCGATGGGGCCAGGCTGCGACAGAACCAGCAGCGACGACCCCTGCACGGCCGGCGATGGGGACCGGCACCTGTGGAAGCCGCCAACTCGCCCTGACCGTCAGAGGCGACCCAGGGTAGCCGATAGGCCCGCCCAAGCGGTGCGGCACGGAAAAGCCATACGCTGTCGTACCGCCGTCGATTCGAGTCGCGCAGACCATCAAGCTCGGTAAGCGGTTTACGCGCGGGCGGCAGGGCGCGATCCATGAGGCGATCGCTCTCGCTCCATCGCACGGCACGCGGCGCGGTGCATCGTAGCGTCGGCGGTCAGGTGCAGGCTCGCGAGCTCTCTTCCGGCAGAATCGAATATTTCGGCAGCGCACGTCGCGATCGCGTGCGGTTGGGCCATTTCCAGCCAGCCAATCGAGAATTCGCTCTCGGACTTGTCGGATCGGGCCTCGCACAGGGCCCGCGAAGCGGCGGCTGGGCAGCAGGCGGAAAGCAATTTTGGGTGGGGCTCTATTCTTATCGATTCTCAGCCGGCTGCCGTGTCCCGCGCTCGACATGTGTCTCGCAGATTGCAGAGGAATCGCAGCCACGATCGCCCGCCTTACGTCGACCTGCACAGAAGAATGTCCTCAAGCGCGCGGTCGTAGCGGCCCGCAGTCATGGTGGCTCGAGATTTTCGCCAAGGCGGCCGCGTCGCCGTCTGTAGCGAGATGACGACGCGACTTGCGTTGCAACGCGTTGGCGCTAGGATCGAACGCTTCCCTCCGAGGCGGCGGGCAAGGTGAACGGCATCGCTCCCGTCGTGGCCAACGAGGCATGATAGTGCTGTCGTGCAGGGGCGAGGTCGGTGTCTGAACGGCTCTTGTGGGCGTATCTGCGCGGGCCCCGGCGTTGCCCAATGGGTTTCGCTGGACTGCTAGCCGGCCTGCTGTTTCTCTCCCCGGCCGCGGCTGAGGAGCCGCACGTCGACGAGGTGAAGGCGGGCGTCCTCCTGCACGACGTCGCCTTTCTCGGCTCCGACGAGGAGGAGGGACTCGACTTCAATCTCGAGCTCCTGTTCCGTTCGCCCGAGCTTCTGGCGCCGCTCTGGTCGCCACGCCCACATGTCGGTTTATCGGTCAATAGCGCCGGCGACACGAGTCAGCTCTACGCCGGTCTTACCTGGACGTTCTACCCACTCGAAAGCCCGCTCTGGATTGCGGCCTCGGTCGGCGGTGCGGTGCACGACGGCGAGCTGGACGACGGGCCAGACGGGAAGGCGCTGGGCTCTCGGGCGCTCTTCCGCCTCGCCGCCGAGATCGGCTACGACATCACGCCGGCGTGGCGTGTTTCCCTCGTCTTCGATCACCTGTCGAACGCTAGTCTGGCGGACAAGAATGAAGGCCTGAACAACGCAGGCCTGCGGCTCGGCTGCCGCTTCTGAGCGTTCAGCCTGGCGACATCCGAAACGGGAAATTTCACACGCGCTCGTCGAGCCGCTCTCTGCACGGCTACGATCGGCGAGCTTCATCGTTGAAAACATCGAGCGCCTCGAGAAGGCAGTTGAAGCATGCGAAGATAGAGAGAAAACCTGCCCGGTGATCGGTCAGCGAATCGGAGGACGCGGCGGACGCAACAGGTTTGGATATAATCTGCCGCAGTGCGCGCCGCGAGCGCGCGCGACTGGCGCCTCTTCAGTCCAGCAGAGGGCCGCTCCCGCAGTGGCCGCAGCGGCCTCGCGTGCCGCGCACCGCAGACCCGAAGGTGGGAAGCGGGTTGCGGAAAAAGTGGAAAGCGATTCCCGGGCGGGACGTTTTTCTTGTTGCTTTTCAGAAAGCTATGGCGCGCCCGGGAAGATTCGAACTCCCAACCTTCTGATCCGTAGTCAGATGCTCTATCCAGTTGAGCTACGGGCGCGCGATTTTCCGGCCGGGGCGGATCGAGGTTAATTCCCCGTTAAGGAGGGCGGACGATACTGGAAGGCGATCACCTCTTCAAGGCTCTCGCATCTCAGCGACATAGGGCCGAGAAGGGCTCGAGAACAGAGGGGATGACGATACCAGCCTCTGGACCATCGGGCCCATCGGCGGAGAGTGCTAGAGGGGGTGAACACCGGCGCTTCTCGGGCGAGTAAGAGCGGCCGGTGTTCCTGCAACTCTGTCATACGGGATTTCAATGACTGATAGGCCAAGGTCGTTTCCGCGCCAGGCTTGCCTTGTCCTAGGTGCGGCCCTTCTCATTGCCGGCTGCGTTCCCCCTCAGTCCGGGTCGGGCTCTTCGACCGGAGCTTCGGCCAGCAGCAGCCCGAGCAACCCTGCCGCCGCGGCGGCCGCCGGCGCGCGCCAAGCCCCCGCCCCCCAAAGCAGCGGCAGCGTAATCAAAGCCAGCGCTACCGCCACAAGCCTCGAGGCGATGCCGGCGCCGCCCGATGCCGGCCCGCGTCTCGGCACCACGGTCTTCGAAACGCCGGAGATCACGCCCGGCCAGCCGACCGGCACCGTCGTTGGCCAGAAGGTGCAGGAGCTGCGCGCCGAGCTCGAGCGGATGCAGGCCCGCATGGGCGTCCATAACCAGCAGCTGCAGACCGAGCGCCGGAACGCGCGCACGAGCGCCGGCGCTTACCACAGCCTGGTCGGCGCCATCAACACACGCCTGCAGGTCGGCTCGACGCCGGGCAATCCCGAGCTGGTGGCGGCCTGGAGCAAAGCTCAGGAAGAGCTCAACGAAGTCGGCGGCAGCATCTCGCGCCTCAACACGCTCGCCAACGAGGCCTCGGCCACTTCGGCGCTCGCGACCTTCCTCCTCGATTCGACGCACGCCACCTTGGAGCTGCGCGGCGCGGTCGAAGAGGATCATCGCCAGCTGGCGGTGTTGGAGGACGAAGTCAACAAGACCTTGGTGGTGGTCGACCGTCTGTTGAACGAAGTCAGCGAGGATGTGGCGCGCGCCCAGAACTATTACATCACCGAGCGCTCCAATCTGACCGCAATGCAGGTCGCCATCGACAGCGGAGAGTTCATCGGCGGCAGCCTCGCCAGTCGGGCCTATGGCGTGCCGGTCCCGCCGCCGGCCGGCGGCGGCGCGTCGCTGGTCGGCCAGCGCCAGCCGCTGGTGGTGATCCGCTTCGAGCGCGACAGAATCGAATACGAGCAGGCGCTGTTCAACGCCATCAGCAAGGCGCTCGAGCGGCGGCCCAACGCCGGATTCGATCTGGTGGGCGTGGCGCCGGGCGAGGGCTCGCAGGCCGAGGTGTCGATGGCGACCAACAAGTCGCGGCGCTACGCCGAGGAGGTCCTGCGCTCCTTGACCACGATGGGCCTGCCGGCCGACCGGGTCACGCTCTCGGCGACCTCGACCGCCAAGGCCGAAGTCAACGAGGTTCACGTCTACGTCCGCTAAGACGTACTGCGCGCACTCACGGGATTCCGGTCCCGAGAATTGCAGTCGCCAGGATTGTAGTACCGGGCTCCTTCGGCTTTAATCGCCGCTTCCTCGTGACCGAGGCCCAGCGCCGCGGAGCGACCGTCCGGTGTCCAGCGTCCTGTCCAATCCGAAGACCTTCCCGGTATCCTGGGACCAGTTGCATCGCGACTCCCGCGCGCTCGCCTGGCGGCTGGTGAGCAGCGGGCCGTTCGAGGGCATCGTCGCGGTGACCCGCGGCGGACTGGTGCCGGCGGCGGTGGTGGCGCGCGAGCTGGAGATCCGGCTCATCGACACGCTTTGCATCGCCAGCTACGACGACAAGCAGCAGGGCAAGCTGGAGATCCTGAAAGACGTCGAGGGCGACGGCACCGGCTGGCTCATCATCGACGACCTGGTGGACACCGGGCAGACCGCGCGTGCAGTGCGCGAGCGCCTGCCCGAGGCGCACTTCGCTACAGTCTATGCCAAGCCGGCTGGCCGGCCGCTGGTCGACAGCTTCGTCACCGAGGTGAGCCAGGACACCTGGATTCTCTTTCCCTGGGACACCGAGCTGCAGTCGGTGCCGCCGCTGATCCGCAACGCCGCGAAGTAGCGCGGCTCCTATCGGCGCGAGACGACCGGGAGGTTGTCGATCAGGCGCACCTGGCCGAGCCACGCGGCGGCGAAGACCCGCGCCGGCCGCTCGGCGCGCGCGAGCGACGAAAGATCGTCTGCCGCGCGCAGCTCCACATAGTCGACGGGATCGAAGCCGGCTGCCGCCACCGCATTGCGGGCTGCGCTCAGCACCGCCTCGGCAGGGCGACCGTCGGCGAGCTCGGCCGCAGCTTGGGCCAGAATGCGATTGAGCGCCGGCGCGCGCCGCCGCTGCTCCGGCGTCAGCTGGCGATTGCGCGAAGAGAGCGCGAGCCCGTCGGCCTCGCGCACGGTTTCCACCGCCACCACCTCGGTCGGCAGATTGAGATCGCGGGCGAGACGCCGCACCACCAGGAGCTGCTGGTAGTCCTTTTCGCCGAAGTAGGCGCGCTCGGCCAGCGCCATGGCAAAGAGCTTGGTCACTACCGTGGCAACGCCGGACATGTGGCCGGGACGCACCGCGCCGCAGAGGCAGTCGGTCAGGCCGGCAACCGCGACGCTGGTCGAGAAGCCTTCGGGATAGACCTCGTCGAGCGGCGGCGCGAAGAGCAGATGGCAGCCCTCGGCAGCGAGCTGTGTCCTGTCGTCGGCCTCGTCGCGCGGGTAGCTGGCGAAGTCGCCCTGGCGGTCGAACTGCTTGGGATTGACGAAGATCGTAGCCGCCACGCAGTCGTTCTCGGCGCGCGCACGCTTCACCAGCGCCCGATGGCCGGCATGCAGGCCGCCCATGGTCGGCACCAGTCCGACGGTGAGACCCGCCGCCCGCCAGGCGGCAACCGCCTGTCGCAACTCGGCGACCCGCCGGACCACGGCAAGCGGCTCTGGCTGGGCGCGGCTATGGGCGAGGCTCATCGGGCTGCCTCCTCGGAAGGGCACGGGCGAGCCCCTGGGACAGGGCGCGACGCACCGGACGGCTGTTTTACCCCGCCCGTTGCTGCGCTGCAACATCGAGGACCGGGCGCTGTGAGCCGCCACGCCCGAACATGGCCGGTCCTGTGGCGCCTTCGGTTGGCCCCTCGCGATCCCAAGCAGACCGGCCTGCCCCTTTTCCGTTAACCTGGGTCGTTCCGAGAGCATCGAGGGAGTGTCAGGACCGATGACGAGGCAACCATCGCGGTACGCTTGCAGCAGGTCGCCGATTCCTGCCGCGATAGCGCTGGCGGCCGCGGTCGCGCTTGCCGCCTGCAGCGATACCGCGGACAGCCCGCTCGAGGCCAGCGCCGAAGGCCGCTATGACGGCGCGCACCAGCAGATGGTGGTCGCCGCCCATCCGCTGGCTGCCACGGCCGGGCAGGAGATCCTGCGCCAGGGCGGCAGCGCGCTCGACGCCGCCATCGCCACACAGCTGGTACTCAATCTGGTCGAGCCGCAATCCTCGGGCATCGGCGGCGGCGCCTTCCTGCTCCACTACCGGGCGAGCGACCGCAGCGTCAGCGCCTATGACGGCCGCGAGACCGCACCTCGGGCCGCCGGCCCGGACCTCTTCCTCGGCGCCGACGGCAAGCCGATGGAGTTCTGGAGCGCGGTGATCGGCGGCCGCTCGGTGGGCGTACCGGGGCTGCTGGCGATGCTGAAGCTCGCCCATGACGACCACGGCAAGCTGCCCTGGGACAGGCTGTTCGAGCCGGCGATCGCGCTCGCGGACGAGGGCTTCATGGTCACCGAGCGCCTCGCCGCGTCGATCGCCGGGGCCCGCGCGTTGAACCGCTTCCCGGCCGCGGCCGCCTATTTCTTCACCCCCGACGGCACACCGCTCCCCGAGGGCTCTTGCCTGAAGAACCCCGCCTTCGCGGAAACGCTGCGCCGCATCGCCGCGGAAGGTCCGGAGGCCTTCTACGAGGGGCCGCTCGCCGCCGAGATAGTCCGCAGCGTGCGCGGAGCGGCCGGCAATCCGGGCCTGATAACCGAGGCCGATCTCGCCGCCTATCGGGCCAAGCGCCGCGAGCCCTTGTCGCTCGACTATCGGCGCTGGCAGCTCTACGGCATGCCGCCGCCGACCTCGGGCGGCGTTGCGGTGTTGCAGATCTTGGGCCTGCTGGAGCGCTTCGATCTCGCCGCGCAGTCTCCCACCTCGGCCGAGACCGCGCACCTGATCGCCGAGGCCGAACGTCTTGCCTTCGCCGACCGCGACCGCTTCCTCGCCGATCCGGATTTCGTCGAGGTGCCGGTGGCGGCCCTGCTCGATCCCGATTATCTCGCCCGCCGCAGCGCGCTGATCGATCCGGCGCGCAGCCTGGACACCGCCGAGCCCGGCCTGCCCGCGGTCGCCGCCGCGATGCCGAGGCAGCCCGACCCGCCGTCGACCAGCCACCTGGTGGTCGTTGATCGCGACGGCAACGCTGTCTCCATGACGACCTCGATCGAGAGCGGCTTCGGCTCGCGCCTGATGGTCGGCGGCTTTTTGCTCAACAATGAGCTGACCGACTTCTCCTTCGCTCCGGAATCCGGCGGCCGCCCGGTCGCCAACCGGGTCGAGGCCGGCAAGCGGCCGCGCAGCTCGATGGCGCCGCTGCTGGTGCTCGACCGCGAAGGCCGGCTGGTGGCCGCGCTCGGCTCGCCGGGCGGCAGCCGCATCATCGGCTACGTCGCGCGCGCGGCGACCGGAATCCTCGACTGGGGCCTGACGCCGCAGCAGGCGGTGTCGCTGCCTCACGTCGTCAATCGCAACGGCCCCACCGACCTCGAAGCCGGGACCAGGGCCGAAGCGCTGAAACCGGCGCTCCAGGCGCGCGGCCACGAGGTGCGCGTGATGGCCTTGGACAGCGGGCTGCACGCCCTGGCCGCGGTCCGCGACGGTTATCTCGGCGGCGCCGATCCGCGCCGTGAGGGCTACGTCGCCGGCGACCAGCCGCCAGTTGCCGGCAGGCTGCTCCCTTATCGCTACCAACCGAGCGCGCTTGAAGCGGCATGCTCGGCGACTAGACTGCCGGCGCAATGAGCGCCGTCCACGCTACGAGTCACGAAAGCGCGGCCCGCGCGCGCCGGCCGCAGGTGGTGCTGAAGGCCAAGCTGGAGCGGCGCCTGCTTTACGGGCATCCCTGGGTCTATTCCAACGAGGTCTCGCTCGACAACCTCGCCCGCGCGCTCGAGCCCGGCGAGATCGTCACGCTCGCCGCCGCCGACGGCCGCAAGCTGTCGACCGCGATCTACAATCGCCACACCCTGATCGCCGCGCGCGTTCTGACGCGCGAAGTCGACGCCACGATAGACGCCGCCTTCTTCGCCCGACGCCTGCGCCGCGCGCTGGCGCTGCGCGAGCGGCTCTACGGCGAGCCCTACTATCGCCTGATCCACGCCGAGGCCGACGGCATTCCAGGCACCGTCGTCGATCGCTACGGCAGCACGCTGGTGCTGCAGATCAACACCGCCGGCATCGAGCGCCTGCTGCCGGCGCTGCTGGCCGCGCTCGACGAGGTGCTGGCGCCCGAGACGGTCCTGCTACGCGACGACAGCGCGGCGCGCAGCCTGGAAGGCCTGGAGAGCGGCCATCGCCTGGTCAAGGGCAGGCTCGACGCGCCCGTCGAGCTGCTGGAGAACGGCGCCCGCTTCTTCGCCGATCTCGGCCAGGGACAGAAGACCGGCTGGTTCTTCGACCAGCGCGACAATCGCGCCTGGGTCGCGCGCCTTGCGGCCGGCCAGCGGGTGCTCGACTGCTACTGCTACGCCGGCGGCTTTGCGGTCCAGGCAGCGCTCGCCGGCGCGAGCGACGTCGTCGCGCTCGACCGCTCCGAGAGCGCGCTGGAGCTGGCGCGCCGCGCGGCCGGGGCAAACGGCGTCCAGGCGCGTTTCGACTTCGTCAGGGCCGAGGCCTTCGCGGCGCTGGAGGAGCGCGCCAAGGCCGGCGAGCGCTACGGCTTGGCGATCGCCGATCCGCCGGCCTTCGTGAAGAGCAAGCGCGATCTCGCCCAAGGCGCACGCGGCTATCGCAAGCTGGCGCGGCTTGCGGGGGCCCTGGTGGCGGACGGCGGCTTCCTTTTCATTGCCTCCTGCTCGCATCACGTCGACGCCGCGCTCTTCGCCGAGCAGGTCCGGCGCGGCCTCAACGACTGCGGGCGCAGCGGACGCATCCTGCTGAGCGCAGGCGCTGCCGCCGACCATCCGGTCCATCCGGCGCTGCCGGAATCGGCCTACCTGAATGCGCTGTTGCTGGCGCTCGATTGAGATTCGCTGCCGAGCCGCTGCGCCGCACCCCTGGCGAGCGGCAGCGTTAGGCGGAAGCGGCTTCCGCCCGGGCCGGTCTCGGCGAGCGCGATGTCGCCACCGTGGGCGCGCAGCAACTCGCGGGCGATCGCAAGCCCGAGCCCGCTGCCGCCCGAGCGGTTGACGCTGGCGAAGGGCTGGAACAGCTGGCTCTGCGCGCGCTCGGGCAGTCCAGGCCCGTTGTCGGTGACGGCGACCTCCAGCCCGCCGTCGGCGCCGTGCGCCGCGACCGCGATCTCCGAGGCGCCGGCCTGGATCGCATTCTGACCGAGGTTGGCGAGCACGCGAAACAGCTGCTCGCGGTCGGCCTCGATCTCGATCGCCTCGGCAACACCGTTGTGCCAGCTCGCCTCGCCGTTGAGACGTCCCGGCAGCGAGGCGCCAACGTCGTCGACCAGCTGCTTCAGATCGAAGCGCGAGATCTGCAGGACCGGCGTTCCCTCGCGGGCGAAGTCCAGGGTGCGCGCGCAGAGCTCGACCGCGCGATCAACCGCCTTCATCAAGGTCGGCGTGAGGCGGGATACCTCCGGATCGTGGCTGCTGGCAAGGCGATCGGACACCAGCTGTGCGGTCGAGAGGATGTTGCGCAGGTCGTGATTGATCTTGGCGACCGCGGAGCCGAGCGCAGCCAACCGCGCCTTCTGCTGCAAGGCGCCGCGCAGACCTTCCTGCATGGTCGCGAGCTCGCGCTGGGCGATACCGATCTCGTCGTCGCGCGGGCCCGGCGACAAGATGCGCGTCGCGTCTTCCGGATTTTCTCGGAACGCCGACATCGAGGCGGTGATCTGGCGCATCGGCCGCACCAGAATCTTGTGCAGGCTGAGGTAGACCAGCGCCGCGGTGACGAGAGAGATCAGCAGCGACAGCGCGAGGATGCGCTCCGAATAGCCGATCATCTCGGCACGCAGCGGCGCCTCCTCCAGCACCGTCTCGATCAGCACGGTCGAGTCCTTCGGCGACGTGCCGACCACGCGCAGCACGCGCGTTCCGTCGCCGAGCAGCGTCATGGCGGCATCGCCGATCAATCCGAAGAAGGTCCCTTCGCGCAGGTCGTAGCTGGCGTCGACCATGTAGGGTGTGGCCGTCATCAGCATCAGCTTGCCGGCCCCCGGCTTGGAGAGCGCCACCAGATGCGCGCCGACGTGGGACAGCAGCTCTTTTTCGAGCGCCTCGCTCACCATCTGATCGGGCGTCGCCTGCAACGCCAGGATGGCGAGGTGACCGGCGGCCAGCCGCTCCTCCAGCCAGGCAAGACGGAAGCGGCCAATCGAAGGCGCGTAGATCAACACCTCCGCCAGCATGACGAAGGCGATGGTCAGGAGCAGCAGGCGCGCCGAAAGGCCCTTCGCCAGCGAGGGCAGGGCCAGCTTCTTGCCGAACATGGGGGAACTATAGCATGCCCCGGGGCGGCGCCGCGGCGAGAGCAAATTCGGCTCGGATGGAATCGCCGGTAAGGCGATCGGTCGAGCCGTTACGTGTCGTGCAGAGCTACGCCCATCGGCCGGTCCCGCCCGCTGCAGAAGCCAGCCGATGGGCGCGTTGCGCAGCGAAAGGGCTTACAATGCCGCTAGTCGGTCTTGGCCGCGCAGGGATTGCAGGGGTTGACCGCAGCGCAAGGATTGGCCGCCGGAATCGCCTTGGCCGCGCAGGGATTGCCGGGGTTGGCCGCAGCGCAGCGATTGCAAGGCGCTTTTGCGGCGCAGGGGTTGCAGACGGCGATCTGAACGCCAAGATCGTTGGCGTGCGCCTTCGCCACCGGAAGAACGGCCGCGCTGCCGGCGAGCGTGACCACACCGAGGGCAATCAGAGTTTCCTTGAGCATCGAAGCCTCCTCGTTCGATCGTGAGCGGGCTTCCGGCGGCCGGTTTGGTCCAGGAGACAGGATCGATTCCGAGAGCCCAACGCCCGCCGGATGCGGGAGCCATTGCGCTCGACTCTGATCTACTGGAGCGGCGCACACGATTCACAAGGACGACGCGACGTCTCAATTTTCTGTGAAAGCTCCGCGAGCGGCCCTCAACCGAACCGGCCGAGGAAACGCACGATCGCCCGTGTTCTCGCGCCGAACAGCTTGGGCGCATAGAAGGCGCCGGCGGCGCGCTTGCCGGCTTCGCCGAGAGTCGGATAAGGCGCGATCATGGTGGCGAGCGCGGCGACCTTGAGGCCCTGCGAGATCGCCAGCACCCAGGGGTGGATGAGATCGCCCGCACCCTGTCCGACGATACTGGCGCCGAGGATCCTGCCGCGCGGTGTGGCGATCGCCTTCACCAGGCCGTCGGTGCGGCGGTCGGTCTGCGCGCGATCGTTGTCGGCGAAAGACCAGCGCAGTATCCGGATCTCGCCGTGCGTCTTGCGTGCCGCCTCTTCGCCGAGACCGACATGGGCCAGCTCCGGCGAGGTGTAAGTCACCCAGGGCAGCGCGCGGCTGTCGACCTTGGCCGGCAGGTGGAACAGCGCATTCTTGATCACGATCCCGCCGTGATATCCGGCCATGTGGGTGAACTGCGGCCCGCCGGCGACGTC
>JBOHKJ010000005.1:0-2274 GCA_050728975.1 Kiloniellales bacterium
GGCCAAGGTCGAGCGGGCGATCGACGCGGTGCGCGCCAAGCTCGGCGACAAGGCGATCGGCAAGGGACGCGGGCTGTCGGGGAGCAGCTCGCGAACCCCACGGCCCGGCGGCGAACAGCCGAAGAAGCAGGCGCGCTAAAACGGATGGATCGCCGTTCGGCGATTCCGTCCACCCGGATCTGCTCCAGGCGAGCGTCAGACTCCGGCAAGCGCGGCGAGCTTGAGGACGCTGTTCCAGTTGCGCGCCGTGCCCCGCGTGCCGAGCTTGCCCTCGATGAGCGCGCTGGTCAGCTTCGAGCGCCCGATTCCCGCCGGATAGATTATGTAGGCCTGCTTGCCGGCCGCGCCGACGACTTCAGGACCCGTGATGGCGGCCTGAAGCGCCTTCACGCTCGTCCTTTCCGGCGCCTCCTTGAGAAACACGACCAGGAGACGGCTCGGGTCCCGCTTCGCCTCGTCGGGAAAGGGATTGCGCGCGATTGCCGTCTCCCATTCAGCCGCGCTGCGGACCAGATAGTCGGTGCTGACCCCGAGGCGCCTCGCGGTCTCCTCTTCGAGCTGGCGCTCGAGAGCGCTGCTCGCCCTGCCGCTTCGGAAAACCAGGTTGCCGCTCTGCAGCAGCGTCCGGGCGTCGGCCAAGCCGAGCGCTCCGGCCAGCGCGCGCAGCTCGGACATGGCGATCTTGTTGCGTCCGCCGACGTTGACCGCACGCAGCAGCGCGATATGGACCGTCAAGGCCGGTGCGCCCGCGTCAGCCCGGCGCCATGCCCTTGTCGGTCAGCTCTTTGATCGCGTCTTCGGTCTTGGCGAGAGTCGCGAGGCCCATGCCGCGCAGAACGTGCGGCGCCTTGGTGAACTGGATGTTGCCGTAGCCGACGATCTCGATGCGGTTGCCCCAGGGATCGAAGAAGTCGAGGAAGCGGCCGGGCAGCGGCTCGACGCCCGCCTCGGCCAACGCCTGACGGACCGCCTCCTTGTCGTCGACCACCAGGCCGAAATGACGGCCGTCGTCGGCTGGCTGCTTGCGGCCTTTCTGGAGCGCGAGGAACTGGTCGCCGAGGTCGATGAAGGCGGCGGTCTTGCTCCTGCTGCGCAACTCGAAGTCGAACAGGCGGCCGTAGAAGGCCAGTGCCTCGTCGATATCGCCGACTTCGAGCGCGACGTGATTGAAACCGACGGCGCGCGCTTTCCTGGCTTTGGGCATGGGACTCTCCGATTACTGGTCCGCTGGTCGTTGGTTACGTAGTGATTCGGTGGGACCAGGACTAGGGGGAGCAATCTCGGCCAGCAGGGGCGCCGTCGCGGTCGCCCAAGCCTGCGCGGCGGCTGACCCGACGTTCTTCGACGGCGGCTGCTTAGGCTCGACTGATCGAAACCCCACCGTCGACCAGGAGCGCGGCTCCCGTGATGAAGCTCGAGGCGTCGGATGCGAGATGGAGCACCGAGCGCGCAATCTCCTCCGGCCGCGCCATGCGCTTGAGGGCGTGGAGACCCTCGACGAAAGCCCGCACCTCAGGGCCTGCCCCCGGAGCGTTGGTTATGCTCGCCGGCGTATCGGTGCCGCCGGGCAGGATCGCGTTCGCTCGGATGCCCTTCGCGCCGAACTCGGCGGCGAGCGCCTTGACCAGGCCAATCTGCCCCGCCTTGCCGGCAGCATAAGCGGCCATGCCCGGCATACCGACCGTGTAACCCACGAACGACGAGGTGAAAATGAGAGAGCCGCCACCGCGCTCGATTGCGGCCGGCACTTGATACTTGGCACCGAGAAAGGCGCTCGTCAGATTGGTATCGAGCACATCGCGCCATTCGGGCAGCGACATTTCCGAGATGGACTTCATCTCGCCGACGACACCGGCATTGTTGAAAGCGACGTCGAGGCCGCCAAAGCGATCGACGGCGGTATCGACCAGCGCCTTTGCCAGGGACTCATCCTTCACATCGCCGACGACGGCGACGACGCTGCCTCCAGCACCTTCGATCTCGGCGACCAGCGCGTCGAGCTCCGCTCGACGGCGCGCGGTCACGACCAGCTTCGCTCCTTCACGGGCAAAAAGCAGTGCGGTTGCCCGACCGATTCCGGAGCTTGCCCCGGTGACGATGGCGACCTTGTCCGCCAGTGCGGCCATGTTCATCTCCACAACTCGAAACATCTCGTTGGGGCAGACTGACACTGGCGCCTCTGGCGCTCTTTCCGTTTCTTGCACAGTGCCTCTCTCCTTCAAGAGAGCACGGCCGGCATTCATCGAACACGGAAAGCAGCGACGTCGGTGCGCA
>JBOHKJ010000006.1:0-3094 GCA_050728975.1 Kiloniellales bacterium
GTGCCGAGGCCAATCCAAATCTTGCGCTTTTCGAACACTTTACGTCCTTTCCCTGTCCCGTCGATTGCCTTATCGCTTGCGCGGGTGGCTGTGCGGCGCCTAGCCTATCCGAGAATGATTATCAATAGCAACAACTCCGCGCCATGATTCTGGAAATCGCCGGCGTCCTCGCCGGTCCCGAGCTCGAGGCGCTGCGCGCGCTGGCGGGCGAGCCGGCGCTGTTCGAAGACGGCCGGAAAACCGCCGGCTGGCAGGCCCGCGAGCGCAAGAGCAATCTGCAGGCGACCGCCGGCGCGCCGCTGGTCAAGGGCGCGCTGCGCAAGGTGGAGGCGGCGCTCGCCAGGAACAGCGTGTTCCAGGCCGCCGCGCGGCCCAAGAGCATCGTCAAGCTGCTGCTCTCGCGCTACGAGCCCGGGATGGCCTACGGCGCCCATGTCGACGACGCCATGATGGCGGGCCAGCGCACCGATCTTTCCTTCACCCTGTTCCTGTCCGAGCCGGAGAGCTACGAGGGCGGCGCGCTGGCGATCGAAGGGACCGAGGGCGAGCGGGCCTTCAGGCCGACCGCCGGGCATCTGGTCCTCTATCCCTCGACGACCCTGCACCGGGTCGAGCCGGTTACCCGCGGGGTGCGTCTCGCCGCCGTCGGCTGGGTGCGCAGCCTGATCCGCGACGATGCGCAGCGCGAGCTGCTGTTCGATCTCGACCAGGCCGTGCAGCTGCTGCGCGAGCGCGGCGACCGGGATCGCGCACTGGATCTGATCTAGAAGACCCGCAGCAATCTGCTTCGCCGCTGGCTGGAGGACTGACCCGCACTCCGACTTGATCGAATGGCGCTGCCCGACGATCAGGCGATCTCGGCCTCCGGCCGTCGCCGCGCGGCTCGGTCTCCCGCCGCCTTCGCGTAGAACACCAGCCGGTGTTTCGGCCCCGGGCCCTCGCCGATGCGCCTGAAGCCGCCGCGCTCCATCAGGCGATGCGCGCGGTCGTTGGGCTCGTCGGCCGAGGCGACCAGGCGCGGCAGGCGCAGCGTCTCGAAGGCGTAGCGCGTCAGCTCGGCGAGCGCCCGGCTCGCGAGCCCGCGCCCCCAGAAGCCGGGGAGCAGCGCCAGCAGCGGCTCGATGTCGCCCTCGATCGCCAGCTCGGCCGGCGCGGCGTAGGTGATCGGCAGCAGCCCCGCGCAGCCGGCGAAGCGGCTGTCGGCGGTCCAGAGGGTCCAGAGGCCGAGCCCGTCGGCGTCCAGCGCGTCGCTGCGAAGGAAGTAATCGGCGACCTCGGGGCGCGGAATTCTCCGGTCGTCGGTGAGATAGCGGCGCACCTCGCGCTCCCACAGCAGCGCCGCGAGCCGGTCCAGATCGTCCATCGCGACAGGCAGCAAACGCAGCTCCGCAGTTTCGATGACCGGCTTCATAGTTACGGCGCTTCACAAGACCGGGAATAATCAAAGGCGCGATTCCCGTGGAAAGGCAAGCGCGTCGCCTGCCTGTTCCGCAACGCCGGCAGTGCCGCGCCGGCTTGAGCCTCACGCCCGGTGCTCGGGGTTCTCGTGGTCGAAGCGGCAGCCGGCCTTCCAGGCCCGGCGGTCGTTGCCGTGGCTCGGCAGCCCGCCGGCATCCTTCAGCATCCGCGCGAGGTGCAGCAGGTTCCAGGTCATGATGGTGGTGTTGCGCTGGGTGAACTCGTTGTCGAAGCCGACCGGGCCGCCATCGTTCTCGCTGCCATCCTGCTTGTCGCCCCCATTCTTCTCACCCGCCAGCGGGTCGCCGTAGGAGGGGCCGGGCCCGGCCTCGCCGATCCAGCCGCAATCGGCCTGGGGCGGAATCGCGTAGCCGACATGCTGCAGCGCGTAGAGGATGGTCATGGCGCAGTGCTTGATGCCGTCCTCGTTGCCGGTGACGACCGCGCCGCCGACCTTGCCGTAGAAGACGCTCTGGCCCTTGCCGTTCAGCAGGCCGGACATGCCGTAGAGGCGCTCGATCACCATGCGGCAGAGCGAGCTTTCCTCGCCGAGCCAGATCGGCGTGCCGAGGATTAGAATGTCGGCCGCCTCGACGCGCTCCCAGAGCGTCGGCCAGTCGTCGCGCTCCCAGCCCTGCTCGGTCATGTCGGGATAGACGCCGTAGGCGATCTGGTGGGCGGGCGCGTGGATGTGCTCCACGGCGACGCCGTTCTTGCGCATCATCTCCTCGGCCACCGAAAGCAGCAGCCGGGTGTGCGACTTCTCCGCCTGCTTCTTCAGCGTGCAGTTGAAGACCACCGCCTTGAGGTCCGAGAAGTCGGTGCGGTTCTGCGCGCAGAGGCGCGTCTGCTGTTGGTTGAGCGGCATGGCGGGCTCTCCCCATCGGCTGCCGGATGACCTGCGGCGCCAAGCTCCGATAGCAGGCTCCGATATGGGTCGCGCTGTCGCGTCCCGAAAGCCGCGTTTCGCGGCGGGCCCCTCACCGTCGCGGAGACTTGAAGGGGGAGCAGGCTTCGCCGTCGGGCCATTCGACGCGCGGGCGCCGGCTTCCCTGGAATGCCGGCCGCCTTAAACTGCCTGGCACAGCGGACTAACGGGAGCCTCTCCATGAGCGACGCCAATCCGAACGTCACGAGCCCGAGCATCATGAGTCACGTCTCGATCGGCACCAACGACTTCGAGCGCGCCGCCGCCTTCTACGATGCCGTGCTGGCGACGCTCGACGCGAAGCGGCTCATGGAGCATCTCGGCGCGATCGCCTGGGGCCGCCAGTATCCCGAGTTCTGGTTGCACGTTCCCCTGGACGGCGCGCCCGCGAGCGTCGGCAACGGCACCCACATCGCCTTCATGGCGCCCTCCAGGGAGGCGGTGCGCGCCTTCTACCGGGCCGCCCTTGAGGCCGGCGCCGGCGACGAGGGCGCTCCCGGCCCGCGCCCGGACTACGGCGCCCCCTATTACGGCTGCTTTCTGCGGGATCCGGACGGCCACAAGATCGAGGCCGCCTTCTGGGACCTCGCGCTGGCGCCGGCGCCGGACGGCAGCTGAGGGAGCGGAGGAGGGAGGGGAGTGGTGACTATACCGCATTCCCTCTTGACGCGCGGGCGATTGCCCTATACCCTGCGGAGGCCGCGGACC
>JBOHKJ010000007.1:0-3648 GCA_050728975.1 Kiloniellales bacterium
TGCGGCCACAGCCAGAAAGGTCGCGGTGTGGTACAATTTTACGATCTTCACAGGAGGGGCCCACTGCGTGCGCACTGCAAAAGCGTGATGGTTGTGCTTAAATGACTGATAGGAAATACCGATCTAAACAGCGTTCTTGATTGTTTTTACCGAGCCGGTCCGGGCCGAGACCAAAGGGAGCTAGGGCCGATGCCGACATTGAAGCAGCTTCGCTATCTCGTTGCCATCGCAGAGACCCGACATTTCCGGCGGGCTGCGGAAAAGGTTCATATCAGTCAGCCGACCCTGAGCGGGCAACTACGCGAGCTGGAACACCGCCTCGGGGTACAGTTGGTCGAGCGCAGCCGTGCGAGCGTGGTTCTGACGCCTCTGGGTAAGGAAGTGGCCGGCCGCGCCCGTGCCGTGCTGCGCGACGTGGAGGATATCATCGAGTTGGCGAGGCACGGGCAATCCGTGCTCGGCGGCACGGTGCGTCTCGGTGTACCACCGACGCTGGGCCCCTATCTGCTACCCCACATCGTGCCGGAACTGCACCGAAGCCATCCAGCGCTGAAACTCTACGTTCGCGAGGAGCTGCCGCGCTCGATTCTTGGCAATCTTGAAGATGGCAACCTCGACGTGCTCTTCATGCCGCTACCGATCAAAGGAGCCGACTTCAGGATTGTCCGGCTGTTCCGCGAACTGCTGCTCATCGTCGCTCCAGTCGACCATCGCATTGCGGCCAAAAATGTCGCGGACCGTACAGACCTCAAGGGCGAGACGGTCCTTTCTCTTGAGCGCGGGCACAGACTGCACGATCAAGTGCGGGCACTCTGTCAGGAATATGGCGCGAACCTGGCGCTCGACTATGAAGGCACGAGCCTGGACACGTTGCGCCAGATGGTCGGCATGGGGATGGGTATCTCCTTCATGCCGGCCCTCTACGTGAAGTCGGAGGTTGCCAAGGACAGCAGGGCGGTGGTCGCACGCAGCTTGCGCAGCCGCTGTCCCAGCAGGACCGTCGGCATGGTCTGGCGGCGTCACTCGGCGCGCCACGAGGAGTTTCTCCAGCTCGCAGAGCTGGTGCGCGCGATCTTGCGCCGTTCCGTGCCCGAGGTCGCTGTTATGAGTTAGTCGACCGCGAGCGGATGACCGAATGGGTCCTGCAGATCGGCGGCGCCTGCCTTGACCGCGTGTCCCCAACGCTCTCCATCGTGTGGGCCAGGATCGATTGCTTGACTGTTAGCACTGACGCTGAGACCCGCTGCAGCACATCCTCGGCGGTGTTGCCGAAGAGGGAAGCGGCAAAACCGGTCCGAGCGACACCCATGACGATGATATCGACCGGTCGACAGCTGGCGAAGCGGGCGATCTCGGCCGGCGCGGCGCCACGCGGCAGATGGATTTCTGTCTCCAGCCCATCGAGATCCACGGCGGTGCAGAGTTGTGCTAAGGCGCGCGCGCAGGCCGAAGACCCGCGGCACAACAAGCGCTCTGTGATCTCGTCGGTGATTTCAGAGCGGCTGGTTTGGAGATCGGCACCTTTCAGCTCCCAAGCATGCAGAATGTCGAGGTGCCCATTGCGCCGGCGCGCAAGCGCGGCGGCCACGTTCAGGATATGAATGTCCAGCGGCGACGGGGCCACGTCCGGCCCCGCCGGGTCGACGGTGGCGAGCACGCTACCAGCCTCGCCGTCTCGCCCTGGGCGAAAGACCCAGACTGGGCAGGGCGCGTTGCGCATGAGCTGAATCGATAAGCTTCCGAAGGCTATGGCGCCAAGCACCGTCTCGTAGTCCGCCGTCATCATCGTGAGGTCGATTCGATCCCTCCGGATCACCCGGATGACCTCCTCATTCGGACGGCCGGCCAGCGCCTTGCAATGGATTGGAAAATTGCCGGGACGAATCCCGGCAGCTAGGCGTTGCAGGTGCCGCAGCCTCTCATCGATAAGGCATGCGTAGTGCCTCCGAACATCGGGCGATGACGGCGAGAGAATGGCGCGCGCTGGTCCGACAGGCAGCTTTAGCGCTGTCGCCAACGTTAAGGCGGCGCCATTGTCGCGGGCCAGCGTGATGGCGTGGTCGAGCGTCTCCTCATCGCCGATCCGCCCTTGATAGAGGACGAGGATGTTCTTGAATCTCTGCATTGCCGCTTCGGCCGTCCCAGCGCGCTAGGTCCAAGTGCAATGCATAAAGATTGGCTGCGGTGCCAGTCGGCATCCACTTGATATGGTGTAGCGCTTTAATCGGATTTTCCGATCAGTTAGGCCAAGGCGGAGAGATTGCTACACGCTATGCGCTGGACTCCAACCGTTCTATTTTTCCGCCGCTATGCTGGCAATCGGCTTGCCGTGGTTAGCTTTTATCTCATCTGATACTCATTTATGGATACCACCGATTGCCATGGTTGCGGTTTTCGTCAGTAGTATCGTCTTGGCCTTCGTGCGCGTACGTAGATGGTTGAGGGACGAGGTTGCTTCTTTGGTCGGCAACATGGAGCAAATCCGCTGAGAGACATTGCCGCAGGCCACACCCGTTGAGCAGCTCGTCGCGAGCTTCCCATTGAAGCATTCATTGGAGCCGCTCTCCCACGGATTGCCGGGCGCGACGAACGGCGTGCCGACGCCGAGCCGGGCGGGCCACGGACGGAGCGCCCTGGCGGCGAGCCCGGGAACGCTGTCAGAGCGGGTATGAACCGGCGGCGCGCACCGCTCGAACCGGCCGGCCGGAGCTGCCTTCCCAATCCGGAGCTTCGGAGGCGACCGTAGCCGAACGGCACCTCCCGGCCGCCGAAGGCGGCGCGGACCCGTCCGAAGATCGCTCCTTCCTGGCCCGGCCGGGAGGAGAAAAGTAACTTCTGATTAACCTTTTGTTAGCCATACTGACGGTGCGCGTTTCGCGCCCGTTTTAGATTGTCGCAGCCAGGCCCATGCGGAGACGCCCCCCTCTCTGGTCTGCCGCCTTCTTGGCGGCCTTTCTGCTCGTCGCCTGCGACAGCGGCGGAGAGGGCCCCTACCTGGAATTCCTCGGCGGCGGCTTCGTCTTCGACGACCAGATCGCCGCGGCCTACTGCGGCTTCATCGCTCGCAAGGTCCGCGACATTCCGAATGGAACCATCCTCGAAGCGCACTTCGAGGACCCCACCGGCGGCCCGCCGCTCGTCACCACCCAGATTGCGCAGAACCCGCATCGCCAATTCAGCTTCCGCTCGCCGCCGCTCAAGGGCGTGGTGGCGGGCCGGGACTACGAGGTCGAGCTGCGCCTGATCTCGCCCACGGACCGGAAGCTCCTCGCCAGCTACAGCACCAGCTTCCGCCCGAGCGCCGAGCAAGCGGGCATTCCGCTCGCAGCGCCGGCTGCCATCGGGCCCGGCGTTCTCGCCGATCCCCAAGTGGGCAATCGCTAGCAGCCCCCCGGCGGCTGAGCTTCCAGCAAGCTCCGGGCGCGGCTTGCTGTCCGAAGCCGAAACATCCATAAGCGACAATGCGATGAGTCAAGGGCAACTACCGGTTGCTCGCTGCCGATTCGCTAAGTTACATCCTTTGCAACGTTCGAATCACCAAGCTGACTGGCCGGGGGAAGAATGCGCCTAAGCTGGAATGAGATTAGGGCCCGAGCTGCGAGATTTGCGGAAGAATGGGCCGGCGAAGGCTATGAGAAGGGTCAGACC
>JBOHKJ010000008.1:0-8233 GCA_050728975.1 Kiloniellales bacterium
TGTCCATGCCGCGCAGCTCGAGGCCGAGTCCGACGTTCTCCTTGACGGTGCGCCACGGCAGCAGCGCGAACTGCTGGAACACCATAGCGACGCGATTCATGCGCAGCTTGCGCAGCGTGGCGAAGTCGCAGGAGGCGACGTCGATCATCCGCTCGCCGTCGCGCACCAGAACCTTGCCGCGCGAGACCTTGTTGAGGCCGTTGACGCCGCGCAGCAGGGTCGATTTCCCCGAGCCCGACAGCCCCATCAGGACGCAGATCTCGCCTTCCTCGATGGTGAGGTTCGCGTCATGAACGCCGACTACGGCACCGGTCTTGGTGAGGATCTCGCCACGCCGCAGGCCCTGGTCGAGAAGCGCGAGCGCCGCCGCCTGTTCCTTGCCGAAGACGATGTCGACCTTCTCGAAGTCGACGACCGCGCGCTCGCTCATCTCCGCTTCCCCCGACTACTTGCCGCTTTCGCGCTGCTTGCAGATGCGATCGAGCAAGATGGCGACGATCACGATCGCCAGCCCGGCCTCGAAGCCCTGGGCGATGTTGACCGTGTTGAGCGCGCGCACCACCGGCTTGCCGAGCCCGTCGGCGCCGACCAGCGCTGCGATCACCACCATCGAGAGCGACAGCATGATGCATTGGGTGACGCCCGCCATGATGGTCGGCATGGCATGCGGCAATTCGACCTTCCACAGGGTCTGGGCCTTGGTGGCGCCGAAAGCCTCGCCGGCTTCCAGCAGCTGCTTGGGCACGCCGACGATGCCGAGGTAGGTGAGGCGGATCGGCGCGGGGATCGCGAAGATGACCGTCGAGATCAGCCCCGGGACCACGCCGAGCCCGAAGAGAATGAGCGTCGGAATGAGATAGACGAAGGTCGGAATCGTTTGCATCAAATCGAGGATCGGCCGGATCGCGGTGTAGAGCCACGGCCGGTGCGCGGCGGCAATCCCCACCGGCACGCCGATCGCCACGCAGATCAGCGTCGCGAAGACGACCAGCGCCAGCGTCTCGGTCGTCTCCTTCCAATAGCCGAGATTGACGATCAGGAGCAGCGAGAGCGCGATCGCCAGCGCCAGCTTCCAGGAGCGGTGCAGCCACCAGCCCAGCGCGGCGAGCAGGGCCACCACCAGCAAGGCCGGCAGGGCCTGCAGAAGATCGATCAGGCCTTCGATCAGGAAGCCGAGAACGCTGGATATCAGGTTGAAGAAGCCGGCCGCATGATCGTTGAGCAGGTCGACGCCGTCATCGATCCAGCCGCCCAGCGGGATCTTGTACTCGGTCAGCCATTCCATCGTGCCGTCCCCCTGAATTCGCCCCGCCAAAGATCGCCCGGGCCACCGGCGATGCTAAAGCGAAACGGCGGCCGGGTCATCCGCCCGGGCCGCCGCTTGCGCTGCGCTGACGCGCTCTCTATGAGCCGCGCAATCTAGAGGCCGAGGCCCTCCTTGACCGCGGCCATCCCGTCGCTGCCGTCCAGAGCGGTGACGCCCTGCAGCCAGCCGTCGAGCATCCCGGGATTCTCCTTCAGCCAGGCGGCCGCTGCCTTGTTGGGATCCTCGCCCTTGTCGAGGATCGACGCCATGATCTCGTTCTCCATCGCCAGGGTGAACTTCTGATTGGAGAGGAGCTTGCCGACGTTCGGGCATTCGGCGGTGTAGCCCTTGCGGATGTTGGTGTAGACCGTGGCGCCGCCATAGTTGGGACCGAAGACTTCGTCGCCGCCCGAGAGATAGGTCATGTCGAAGTTGGCGTTCATCGGATGCGGCTCCCAGCCGAGGAACACCACCCACTCCTTCGCCTTGGTCGAGCGCGCGACCTGCGCCAGCATGCCCTGCTCGGAGGATTCCACCAGCTCGAAATCCTTGAGGCCGAAGGTATCCTTCTCGATCATGTCGAGGATCAGGCGATTGCCGTCGTTGCCCGGCTCGATGCCGTAGATCTTGCCGTCGAGCTTGTCCCCGAACTTGGCGATGTCGGCAAAGTCCTTGAGGCCGCCTTCGGCGACGTAATTCGGCACCGCAAGCGTGTACTTGGCGCCTTCCAGATTGACGCCCAGCACCTCGACCGAGCCGTCGGCGCGGTAGGGTGCGAGGTCGGCTTCCATGGTCGGCATCCAGTTGCCGAGGAAGACGTCGATGTCCTCGTTCTTCAGGCTGGCGTAGGTCACCGGCACCGAGAGCACCTGCACCTCCGGCTGATAGCCGAGCGCGCTCAGGACCACCGAGGTCGCTGCGGTGGTTGCGGTGATGTCGGTCCAGCCGACATCCGAGAAGCGCACCGTCTTGCAAGAAGCGGGATCGGCTGCGCTCGCCGCCCCGCTCAGTAGCAGCGCCGTCGCGGCGCCGGCAAATAGCGTTCTCCAGTTCATCTCTGCTCTGGCCTCCTCTGCCGTGCAGGAAGGGCCGCCGCGCCCAAGTCGGGCTGGCCGGGCCCTTCGCATTTCCCCGGTCCCTCATTGGCGGGGACAGGAGCCTCGATTGTGTGACACCTCGCGGGCCGGCGCGAGCCCCCGCGCCGGTTATGAACAGTGGTACCGGATTTTTATTGAACGTTCAAATAAAATAAAATAGGGTGCGGAAAATAGCGAGCGTCCCTGTCGGCGCGCTCGGATCGCTGCCAATAGCCTCGAGGTCACCGGCCAACGCTATGCCCAAAGTCGGAATGGAAGAGATTCGCCGCCGGCAGCTGATCGAAGCCACCGTGGCCTCGCTCCATGCCGACGGCTTCGGCAACACCACGCTGGCGCGGATCGCCGGCCGGGCCGGGCTGTCGAGCGGAATCGTCGCCCACTACTTCCGCGACAAGGCCGGCCTGCTGGAAGCCACCATGCGCCACCTGGCCGAGGAGCTGCGCGCCGAGGCGCTGCGCCACCTCGCCCGCGCGCGCGGACCCGAGGCGCGTCTCGCCGCCATCATCGACTCCAACCTCGCGCCCAGCCAGTACGCGCCGGAGGTCATGACCGCCTGGCTCGCCTTCTGGGGCCAGGTCCCGCACGTGCCGAGGCTGCGCCGCATCCAGCGCATCTACGAAGAGCGGCTGCTGAGCAACCTGCGCTACAACCTCAAGCAGCTGCTGCCGCCGGCCGTCGCCGCCGAGGCGGCCATCGGCCTCGCCTCGATGATCGACGGCCTGTGGCTGCGCGCCGCGCTCAGCGACGGCGCCTTCTCCTCGCCGCGCGCGCGCGCGCTGGCACGGGCCTATCTCGCGACGCTGCTGACGCGCGAGCGCGCCGAGCGCGCCACCGAGGGAGCCGCCTGATGCGCAACCTGCCGCAGCAGCAGCTTTACATCGACGGCGCCTACCGCGCCGCGCTGTCCGGCGAGAGCTTCGAGACCATCAATCCGGCGACCGGCGAGGTCATCTGCGCGGTCGAGGTCGCCGGGCCGCAGGACGTCGAGGCGGCGGTGGCCGCCGCCGGGCAAGGCTTCTCGGTCTGGTCGGCGATGAGCGGCACCGAGCGCGGGCGCATTCTCGGCGAGGCGGCGCGCATCCTGCGCGCCCGCAACCGCGAGCTGGCCGAGCTCGAGGTGCTCGACACCGGCAAGCCGATCGCCGAAGCCGAAGCGGTGGACGTGCTGTCGGGCGCCGACTGCCTCGCCTACTTCGCCGGCGTCGCGCCGACCGTCCACGGCGAGCACGTCGATCTCGGCAAGTCGTTCTTCTATACCCGGCGCGAGCCGCTCGGCGTCTGCGCCGGGATCGGCGCCTGGAACTATCCGCTCCAGATCGCCTGCTGGAAGGCGGCCCCGGCACTGGCCTGCGGCAACGCCATGATCTTCAAGCCGGCGGAGCTGACGCCGCTCTCCGCGCTCAAGCTCGCCGAGATTCTGACCGAGGCCGGGCTGCCGGACGGCGTCTTCAACGTGGTGCAGGGCATGGCGCCGACCGGCCGCCTGCTGACCCGGCACCCCGGGATCGCCAAGGTGTCGCTGACCGGCGAAGTCGGCACCGGCAAGAAGGTGATGGCCGACGCCGCCGAGACCCTGAAGAAGGTGACGCTGGAGCTGGGCGGCAAGTCGCCGCTGATCGTCTTCGCCGACGCCGACCTCGACAACGCGGTCTCCGCGGCGCTGATGGCGAACTTCTACACCCAGGGCGAGATCTGCTCCAACGGCACCCGGGTCTTCGTCGAGAAAGGCGCGCACAAGACTTTCGTCGAGAAGCTGGTCGCGCGCACCGAGGCGATGAAGATCGGCGACCCGCTCGATCCGGAAACCCACGTCGGCGCGCTGATCTCCAAGGACCACATGGAAAAGGTGCTCGGCTACATCGAAGCCGGCAAGGCCGAGGGTGCCAGGCTGCTCACCGGCGGCGGACGGCCCCAGGACCCCAAGCTGGCGCGCGGCTACTTCGTCGAGCCGACCGTCTTCGACGGCTGCCGCGACGAGATGAAGATCGTGCGCGAGGAGATCTTCGGCCCGGTGATGTCGCTGCTCACCTTCGAGCGCGAGGACGAGGTCGTCGGCCGCGCCAACGCGACGCCCTTCGGTCTTGCCGCCGGCGTCTTCACCCGCGACCTCGCCCGCGCGCACCGTGTCATCGCCAGGCTCGAGGCCGGCACCTGCTGGATCAACAACTACAACATCACGCCGATCGAGATGCCCTTCGGCGGCACCAAGCAGTCGGGCCTGGGGCGCGAGAACGGCCTGGCCGCCATCGAGCACTACACGCAGTTGAAGAGCGTCTACGTCGAGCTGGGCGACGTCGCCGCCCCTTATTGATCCGCAGGCCCCCTATCGATCCACAGGAAGGCGCAAGCAGGCCGATGACGGAAAGCAAGACCGTCGATTACATCGTCGTGGGCGCCGGCTCGGCCGGCTGCGTGCTGGCGAGCCGTCACACCGCCGATCCCGACATCTCGGTGCTGCTGCTCGAAGCCGGCCCGGTCGATCGCGGCTGGAAGATCCACATGCCGGCCGCCCTCGCCCATCCGCTGGCCGAGGACACCCACAACTGGTTCTACGAGACCGAGCCCGAGCCGCATCTCGACAACCGCCGCATCATCTGTCCGCGCGGACGGGTGCTGGGCGGCTCCTCCTCGATCAACGGCATGGCCTACGTGCGCGGCCACGCGCTCGACTACGACCGCTGGGCCGAGGAAGGCGCGCAGGGCTGGTCGTACGCGGAGGTGCTGCCCTACTTCAAGCGCGCCGAGACCCGCGAGAAAGGCGGCGACGCCTATCGCGGCCACGACGGCCCGCTCCGGGTCTCGACCGGCGCCTGCGAGAATCCGCTGTTCCAGGCCTTCGTCGCGGCCGGGCAGCAGGCCGGCTATCCCTTGACCGAGGACATGAACGGCTTCCAGCAGGAAGGCGTCGGACCCATGGACATGACGGTGAGCGGCGGCAGGCGCTGCAGCGCCGCCGTCGCCTATCTCCGGCCGGCAATGGAGCGGCCCAATCTCGAGGTGCAGACCAGCGCGCTCGCCGCGCGCATTCGCTTCGAGGGCAGGCGCGCGGCCGGCCTCGACTATCTGCATCACGGGGTGGAGACGAGCGCGCGCGCGCGGCGCGAGGTGATTCTCTGCGGCGGCGCCGTCAACTCGCCGCAGCTCCTGCAAGTCTCCGGCATCGGCCCGGCCGACGCGCTGAAGCGCCTCGGCATTCCGGTGCTGGCGGACCTGCCCGGCGTCGGCGCCAACCTGCAGGACCATCTGGAGTGCTACCTGCAGCAGGCCTGCAAGCAGCCGGTCTCGCTCTATCCGGCGCTCAAGCCCTGGAACCAGCTCTGGATCGGGCTTGCCTGGATCTTCCTCAAGCGCGGCCCCGGTGCCTCCAGTCATTTCGAGGCCGGCGGCTTCATCCGCAGCCGCGCCGGCGTGCGCCACCCCGACCTTCAGTATCACTTTCTGCCGATCGCCATGAACTACGACGGCAGCAACCCGGCCCGGGGCCACGGCTACCAGGCGCACATCGGCCCGATGCGCCCGACCGCGCGCGGGCGGATCGCGCTCCGCTCAGCCGATCCCTTCGCTGCGCCCTCGATCCTCTTCAACTATCTCGAGACCGAGGGCGACCGCCGCGAGATCCGCGACGGCATCAAGCTGACCCGCGAGATCTTCGCCCAGAAGGCCTTCGAGCCGTTCCGCGGCGGCGAGACGGCGCCGGGCGCCGATGCGAAAAGCGACGCCGAGATCGACGCCTTCGTGCGCGCCCACGCCGAGAGCGCCTATCACCCGAGCTGCAGTTGCAAGATGGGGGCGGACAGCGATCCGCAGGCGGTGGTCGACAGCCAGACGCGGGTGCGCGGCCTCGACGCTCTGCGGGTGGTCGACGCCTCGATCATGCCCTCGATCGTCAGCGGCAACCTCAACGCGCCCACCATCATGCTGGCCGAGAAGGCGGCCGACACGATCCTCGGCAAGGCGCCCCTCGCGCCGCTCGACGTTCCGGTCTACGAAGCGCCCGACTGGCAGACCCGCCAGCGCTAGCGCGCTGTTGGTTCCCCCTGCGCCCATGGAGGAGAGAGCGCAGTGGACCCTTTTCTTCCCCCTCTCCGCCCGCCCGTCGCCGCTTGCGGCGACAAGCACCGCAAGATGGGGCGGAGAGGGAGAAAGAGCTAACGCGCGGCGGGGTCGGCGCTCTCCCTCTCCGCGCTCGCCGGGGCGCTCGGCAGCGCGCGCGGGTCGAGCCCGGCCGCCACCGGCGACATGCGCGGCAGCACCACCACCGGCTCCTGCTCGCTCTCCGGCTTGGGCGCGCGCACGCCGATGCGATATTGCACGAAGCCGGCGAGACCGGCGGCGACCACGCCCAGGTACCAGAAGAAGCCGGCCGGCCCGATCGCCGTCATCAGCAGCGAGCAGAGGATCGGCCCGGCCGCCGCGCCGATCGCATAGGACAGCAGCAGCCCGGCCGAGGCCCCGATGTAGCGCGAGCGCGGCAGGTAGTCGTAGGCCTGGGCGGTCGAGATGGGGTAGATGCCGCTGGTGGTGCCGCCGATCAGCACGCCGACCAGGAGAATCGCCGGGAAGCCGGCGCCCTGCTGCAGCGCGAAGATCCCGCCGAAGCACACCAGCGCCGCCGCCAGCAGGACGCCGCGCATGACCTTGCGGCGGTCGACGCGGTCCGAGAGTCGCCCGATCGGCCACTGGAAGATCAGCCCGCCGGCCACCACCGCGCTGACGAACAGCGAGACCTGGATCACCGGGAAGCCGACCTCGGTGGCGAAGACGGCGCCGAGGCCCCAGTAGGCGCCCATCAGCAGGCCCGAGCCGATGCAGCCGATCACGCCGAGCGGCGAGGAGCGGTAGAGCGCGAGGAAGCTGAGCGGCTCGACCTTCTCCAGGCTCGGCGCCTCGATGCGCGTCAGCACCACCGGCACCAGCGAGAGCGAGATCAGCAGCCCCGCCATCATGAAGCCCTCGACCGCGTCGAGATCGAACAGGTTGACCGAGAGCTGGCCGAGCATGATCGCGAGGTAGGTCACCAGGATGTAGATCGAGAGCACGCGGCCGCGCGTCTCGTTGGTGCTGCGCTCGTTGAGCCAGCTCTCCATCGCGGCGAACAGGCCGGCGATGCAGAAGCCGGAGACGAAGCGCAGGATGCCCCAGGCGAGCGCGTTGAAGACCATCGGATGGAGCAGCGCCACCGTCGCGGTGAGCGCGGCGAAGCCGGCGAAGGCGCGGATGTGGCCGACCTCGGCGATGAAGCGCTTGCCGTAGAGGCTGCCGGCCACCAGCCCGGCGAAATAGCTCGCCATGACCGAGCCGGTCAGCAGCGTCGAGTAGGCCGCCGCCTCCATCTTGAGCGGCAGCACGATGCCGAGCAGGCTGTTGCCGAGCATCAGGATCGCGGTCCCGAGCAGCAGCGAGCCGACGGACGCAAGAACCGAGCGCAAGGGGATCTCCTATAGGCCGACCGTCGCTGCTTGCGCCTTTCCCATCGGCGCCGCAAGCGCGGGCCCGGCACCCTCGGGCGAAATCGCGACATGGGAACCACAAGACAGGAAGGAGACACGAGAGAACATCCTTCTCCCCTTGCGGGAGAAGGATACGGAGGCTTGGCGAGGCGGAGCCGAGCCTGGCCGGAGTTGGATGAGGGGGCGAGGGAACCCGTTTCTCGCTCGCTATTGTCATAGGCGATTGCCCTGCCTCCGCTCCTAGAGCGCTATCCGTTCGGATCGAATCGGCGCTGCGCTCCTGATCCTTCGACAGGCTCAGGATTTCGACAGGCTCAGGATGAGGAGCGAAGTGGAAGCCCTCATGCTGAGCTTGTCGAAGCATGAGGGCAGTATCGGTG
>JBOHKJ010000009.1:0-3279 GCA_050728975.1 Kiloniellales bacterium
CCGCAACGCCGCCGCCGCCGCTGTCGACCGCCGCCGTGTCGCTTTCGCCGCTGTCGTCCGCGGCATCGCCGGTGTTACCGGTGCCGGTGTCGCCGGTGCCGGTGCCGGTGCCGGTGTCGCCAGTGCCGGTGTCGCCGGTCCCGGTATCGCTGGTGCCGGTGTCGCCGGTGCCGGTATCGCCGGTCCCGGTATCGCCGGTGCCAGTGTCGCCGGTCCCGCCGTCGCCGGTCCCGCCGTCGCCAGTGCCGCCTGAATCGTCGCCAGCATCCTCCCCGGCGCCGACCGCGTCACCGACTGCGTCGCCGACCCCCTCGACCGCGTCGCCGACGGCATCTACCGCCCCGCCGACTGCGTCGCCGACCGCGCCGCCCGCTGCTCCGGACCCATCGCCGCCACCGTCGTTGCCGCTGTCAGCGCCCCCGCCATCGCTGGCAGCGAGCTGGAGCGGGCGGTCGACCTGAAGCCGGGCCGGCGCCCCGGGCTCGCCAAAGTCAGCGCCCAGTCCCGTAGAGCTGGGCCCAATGGAGCTCGGCAGCGTCGCGCTTTGGGCCGGCGCCGGGCCCAGCAGGACCAAGAGCGCGAGCGCGCTGACGCTCGCCAAGATCGAGGCGCGCGGTCGAAATCCCGCGCCGCCGCTTTCGTCGCGACCCGTCGAGCTTGTCATGATCTGTCCCTCTCAGGCTTTGGTGTCCGCCGTACCTGTAGGGACCGCCGCACGGCGGGTTTGTTCCCTCAGAGGTCCGAGGGTGGGCCGAAGCCCGCGAGAGGACAGATACGACTGCGGGACAGCGGAAGCGGCGCAAAGCTGCCATGCGGGGCCGGCGTTTGACCCTTGGAGGGGTCGCGCTCTAGGCACTGGCCATGAGCCAGCAGAGCAGCGGCGCCAGACAGGCGCCTGCCCCCACCGCCGACCGCAAGCCCGGCCACGCCGAGGCCGTCACCCCAGCACAGCGGCGGATCGCGGTCGTCCTGCTGTTCGTGGCACCGGCGCTGTTCGCCGCCAACATGCTGACCGCGCGGGCGACCCACGAGCTGGTGCCGCCGGTGGCGCTCGCCTTCTGGCGCTGGGCGGCGACCTTGGCACTGCTGCTGCCCTTCGTGGGCGCCACGCTGTGGCGCCAGCGCGACCTCGTGCTGCGCGAGTGGAAGGACCTGCTGCTGTTGGGCGCGCTCGGCATGGGTATCTGCGGCGCCTTCGTCTACATCGGCGCCGACACCACCACCGCGACCAACATCGGCCTGATCTATGCTGCCTCGCCGATCCTGATCGTGCTGATCGCCCGCTGCGGCTACGGCGAGCCCTTCGGCGCGCGCCAGGGCCTCGGCATCGCCCTATGTCTCGTGGGCGTCGTCGCCATCGTCTGCCGCGGCGAGCCGGCAATGCTGCGCGCGCTCGCCTTCGTGCCGGGCGATATCTGGATTCTCGCCGCGACGATCTCCTGGGCGCTCTATTCGGTGTTGCTGCGCCACCGGGAGAGCGCGCTCGGGGCCATGACCCGCTTCGCCGCGATCGTGCTCGGCGGGCTGGTGGTGCTGGCGCCCTTCCACCTCGGCGAAGCGCTGGCGGGCGATATCCCACAGCTCACGCCGGAGACTGTCGCCGCAGTCGCCTTCCTGGCGCTGGTCGCCTCCTTCGGCGCCTATCAGGTCTACGCGCTGATCCAGCGCCGGCTCGGGGCCGGCACCACCGCGCTGCTGATGTATCTGATTCCACTCTACAACGGGCTGCTCGCCTGGCTGCTGCTCGGCGAGCGGATCGAGGCCTACCACCTCGCCGGCGCGGCCTTGCTGCTGCCGGGCATCTGGCTGGCGACGCGCAGGGGTTAGCCGCCGGGGAAGGCTACCAGCGGGCAAACAGCCGCGCGCCGACGGCTCCAACGAGGGCAAGGCCGGCGATGGCTATCGTGTACCAAGTGGCGACAAAAAGCGGGGAGTCGTCCGTGCATTGGGCCGCGTACAAGGTGGCCGCGATGCCGCCCGCAAGCAGCCCCGCCACCGCGCCCGCTATGGCCGGCCTCGTCGGCGCCCCATGACGCAACGCCGCGAGGAAGAGGACGAGCGGGCCGATACCGATCAGCGGTATGTAGGTCAGGCAGATCATGCTGTTGGTGCCGATCGTCCTGGCCGCCCAGGTGTCCGGCGGCATAACGACCAGCTCGACCACGACCGCCACGGCAAGGAGCGCCGGCGCGGCTGCGAGATAAAGCAGCGCGCCACGCCAGGTGTCGCCGGGGCGCGACAGCGCGCGCGCGAGGACGAACGCGGTCGCGGCAAGCGTGATCGTAACCAGGAACTTGAACAGAAAGCGCGGCGTTTCGGCAGCGGCCGCGATGTCGGGCCTCGGCCCAAGCGTCGCAAAGAAGACGGCCGCGGCAAGGACGATCGCCAGGCCGGCAGCGCCCCACCATACGAACGAGAGCGACGGAGCGGGCTGTCGCGTGTCCGCTGCCAAGGCCTTGATGAGCTCGCTCGTATCCATCTCAGTTCCGCCCACACCGCTTGGCGATCGCGGTCAGGCCGCGATGGAGCGCGACCCGCACCGCGGCCTCGCTCATGCCGAGGCTGCTCGCCGTCTCGCTGATCGAGCGCCCCTCGACGGAGATCGCCGCCACCACGGAGCGCTGGCCGGGTGCCAAGGTATCGAGGGCGCGATCGATCTCCCGCTCGCTGACGCTCTCCGGCTCCTCCGGCCCGGCCAAGGTCTCGGCGATCTCGCCGATCTCGATCTCCATCCGGCGGCCGCGGCGGCGGAAGGCGTCGACGAGCTTGTGGCGCGCGATCGCGTAGAGCCATGGCATGACGGGCGCGTCGTCCCGCCAGGTGTGGCGCTTCAGGTGGATCGCAAGCAGAGTCTCCTGCACGATGTCCTCCGGGTCCATCCCGCCCTGCGCGACCTTTCGCCGGGCGAAGCCCCGCACGCGGCAGGCCGCCCGGCGAAGGAATTCGGCGTAGGCTCGTTCGTCTCCTGCGATCGCGGCGCGCATCAGCCGGGCGAGCTCGTCTTCGTCACTGCCGTCCAAGCCTGCCCTCCTCTCAAGCTACGTTCGCGCGCGGTCATTTGTTACGTGGCCGGCGAATTTTTTGTCCAAGCCATGGCAGCCGCCGCTCACGAAATCGTGTGTCCAAGAAGATGTAACACGAGGCCTATGCGGATCGAACTGACCATTGTGCGCCTGGAAGACGGCGCCACACAGCAAATCAAGGGGAGAAGACGGACATGTCTGCAAAATCGATCGTTAGCACGGCCATCCTGGCCGGCGCCGTGGCGACCGCGCTTGC
>JBOHKJ010000010.1:0-6611 GCA_050728975.1 Kiloniellales bacterium
CGGTACTGCTGCTGGCGCTCGCCGCCGTCGTCGCCGATGTCGCCTGGACCGCCTACATCGGACTGGCGGCGGTGGCGCTGCATTTCGCCTGGCAGATTGCGACGCTGGAAATCGACGATCCGGCGAATTGTCTCGCGCGCTTCAAGTCGAACCAGATCGTCGGCTGGATCTTCTTCCTCGGGCTTTCCGCGGGGGCGCTGGCGTGAGCGCAGCCGCAAACGCCGCCGCGCTCGGCAGCGTCACAGCGGCGAAGAATCCGCGTGACTTCGTGCGCGCCAATACCGCGCTCATCGCCCCGCCGCTGGTGCCGGAGCTGAAGCTGCATCTGGCGAGCGAGGCGATCGCGCTGTGGCAGGCGACCGAGGCCGAGCTGGAGGCGAGCGGCCTGCCGCCGCCCTACTGGGCCTTCGCCTGGGCCGGCGGGCAGGCCTTGTCCCGATATCTGCTCGACACTCCGGGCCTGGTTGCGGGCAAGCGCGTGCTCGATTTCGCCGCGGGCAGCGCGCTGCAGGGCTTGGCCGCGCGCAAGGCGGGTGCGGCGCAGGTCACAGCCAGCGAGGTCGACGACTTTGCGGCGGCGGCGGTCCGACTCAACGCCGAGGCGAACGGGCTGGCGCTCGAGCTGGCGCGCGACGACTTGCTCGGGCACGCGCCCGAGCCGGAGCGCTACGATGTCGTGCTGGCGGGCGACGTCTGCTACGAGCGGCCGATGGCCGAGCGCGCTTTCGCCTGGCTCCAGGCTTACGCAACGGCCGGCACGCTGGTGCTGCTCGGCGACCCGGGCCGCGCCTATCTGCCGAAGGCTGGCCTCGAGGAGCTGGCCCGCTATCAGGTGCCGGTCAGCCGCGACCTCGAAGACCGCGAGATCAGGGATACGCGGGTCTATCGGGTGGTGGGGCAACGAGCGCCCTGAAATCGCGATTGCCCGACAGCCGGAACAAGCGCAGGCCGGGCGGGCAGCAGCGGGCGCAGCGGCGATCCTTCCCCACACTTCTGTGGCCGTTCGCGGCATCTAAACGCCCGCTCGAGATATCTTGCGTAGCCTTCCTCGACAACAGAAACCTTTTGAATCAAGGGCTTGACAATTATGGCAGTGATCGACGGCCTTTTTGGCGCAGCTGCCGCTTCATCCGGACGCAGTAACCCGCCCGCAGGGCCGGACATGGCTGCAGGGCCGCCCGCGGGCGGATTCGGACTGCTGCCTGGTGACGGCAGCTTACCTGGGCAACCGCCCGCGCGTCAAGAGAAGGGTGCGGTACTTATACCGGAGCACGGCACCGAAGGCTTGCGGCCGGACCCCGAGTCAGTGCTTGGTCCCGCTCTCGGGCTGCTTGTCGGGCGTGCGCAGCAGCCGCTCGGCGGCGTTGCGTATCAGGCCCATCGGCACCGCGAAGACCAGATCCATAACTCCGCTACGGAAGGTGATCAGCGCTTCCTCGGCACTGCGGCCGGCCTGCAGCGCGACCGCGTCGGCGGCGATCGGCACCGCGGAGATGCTGTCCTTCTGTGGCGCCGGCGCGCCCGGCTTCTTGGCGATCATCGCGCCCATGCCGGCCAGATGGCCGACCACCTGACCCACCGCCGGCAGCGGCACGCCGACCCGGACCGGTCCCGAATCGCAGTCGAAGGTGAGGACGACGAAGCGGCCGTCCTGCGAGGCTTGCGAGGAGACGCCCTTGGCGACAGGTGCGGTTGTCTTGGGTTCGGCCATCATAAGTTCCTTTGCCGTTGTGCCAGTGCCGTCGTGCCGGACGCGTCCTGGAAAGGGGAACCGGCAGTTGGCCCGATTCGCCTGCCAGGAGCCTAGCGGCAAGTCGTTAAGATGTCGGGAGTCCGGCTCAGCTATCGCGGCAGACCGCCTCCATGTTGCTCCCGTCCGGATCGAGCACGAAGGCGGCGTAGTAGCCCGGTGGGTAACCTTTGGCTGTTTCGCAATCGAAGACGGACAATGCGGCACCTCGATCTCCAGGCTAGCGGCCGATCTCGCGGAAATGGGGGGCGGTCATTGCGAGTGCCTCGGCCTCCAGCAGCTTCGCCAGCGCCCGGCGGCGCGGCCAGCCGGCCTCGTCCTGAAGCGAGAGCAGCAGCGCATCGAGCGCCTCGGCGCCGTGGTGGCGGGCGCGCACCCACTCCAGGATCGCCAGCTGGTCGCGCGCGGCGTGCCGGCGGTTCCTGGCTTCCAGCGCGGCCAGCCCGAGCGGCGCGCCGGCTTCGGCCAAGGCGCCCAGACGATAGAGATAGAGTGTCGGCGGCGCGGCGGCGAGACGCGCGCTCAGCCCCAGCTCGCAGGCGAAGCTGGCGCCTTCGAGCGCGCCGTAGAGATACTTCGCCCCCTCGGTCTCGTGCATGCGGCGGAGCTGCACTGCGTCGAGCCAGGTAACGGCGATGCGCACCGCGCAGCCCGGCGCATGATGCAGCGTGGACGCGATCGAGGCATAGCGCGTCACATGCGCCGCATAGACCACGTCGTAGTCGGCGAGCCAGGCGTAGGTGACGGGAATCTCAGCCGTGGCGCCGTACTTGCGCAGCAGCTGCTCAGGCGAGCGGTTGGAGCCGTGGGCGATCACCGGCTGGCGCCCGGCAACGGAGCGCGCGGCCTCGCCCGCTTCCAGCGGCCGAACCGCGCCGGCGCTCAGGAGGTAGGATTTCGGCGGGGCCGGATAGGGGTAGCCCTTGGCGAGCGCCAGGCGCTCGGCGGACTCCTTGGGCAGCGGCCAGGGCAAGGGGAATCGCGAGCCGGCGCCTAGCCGGCCGGCGGCGCTTCGCGCTCTTCGATGCGATAGCGGGTGGTGGCGTTATCGACCGTCGCCCAGGCCCGGCGCGCCCATTCCTTCTTGGCGGTCTCGTAGTCGACGAAGGGGCCGATCCACTCCTCCCGGCCGGAGGTCGGCGTGTCGAAGCGGGTATCGCGATAGTCCCCGCCGACGACCCAGTAGCTGCTCATGGCTCTCACGTCCGTTGACTGTTCTCGCTTCTTGGGGCGGCAAGCCCACCATAGATAGGTTCAACATTCGATAACGGAAGTCCGCCGTCCCTCGGCCAGGAGCCGGAAAAGCGACGGGAAGCGACCCGGCGCCCGGCCAAGGGCGCTTCGCGCGACGCAGGAGCGCGGGTAGACTGGCGCCCGGGTACGCAGCCCCGGGTGTGCAGTCCAGGGGTGAGCGGGCTCGGAGCGGGGCAGCCGGCCGGCGCCTCGCGGCAGCCAAGGGGGGAGCAATGCCGTTCGAGATTTCCGGGTTCGCGATCTTCGCCATCGCCATCGTCGTACTGGCGATCCTCATCGTTTTCGCCGGCATCAAGTCGGTGCCGCAAGGCTACGAATTCACCGTCGAGCGCTTCGGCAAGTATATCAAGACGCTGACCCCCGGCCTGCACGTGATCGTGCCGGTGGTCGACCGAATCGGCGCCCGCATGAACATGATGGAGAACGTGCTGGACGTGCCCTCGCAGGAGGTCATCACCAAGGACAACGCGCTGGTGCGCGCCGATGGCGTGGTGTTCTATCAGGTGCTGGACGCCGCCAAGGCGGCCTACGAGGTGCGCGAGCTGGAGCTCGCCACGCTCAATCTCACCATGACCAATCTGCGCACCGTGATGGGCTCGCTCGACCTCGACCAGCTGCTCTCGCAACGCGATCACATCAACGCGCGCCTGCTGACGGTGGTCGACGACGCGACTGCGCCCTGGGGCATCAAGGTGACGCGCATCGAGATCAAGGACATCTCGCCGCCGGCCGATCTGGTGGAGGCGATGGGGCGCCAGATGAAGGCCGAGCGCGTAAAGCGTGCCACCATCCTCGACGCCGAGGGCGACCGGCAGGCGGCGATCCTGCGTGCCGAGGGCGAGAAGCAGTCGGCGATCCTGGAAGCCGAGGGGCGGCGCGAAGCCGCGTTCCGCGACGCCGAGGCGCGCGAGCGCGAAGCCGAGGCGGAGGCCAAGGCGACCCAGATGGTCTCCGACGCGATTTCCGGCGGCAATGTGCAGGCGATCAACTATTTCGTCGCCCAGCGCTACGTCGAAGCGCTGGGGCAGTTCGCCAACTCGCCCAACCAGAAGATCCTGTTCCTGCCGCTGGAGGCCTCGAGCGTGATTGGCGCCATCGGCGGCATTGCCGAGATCGCCAAGGACGCCTTCCCGCCCAAGGGCGGCGGCTCGGCTGGCGGCGGCTCGGCTGGCGGTGGCTCTGGCGGCGGCGGTTCCGGTGGTGGCGGCCCGCGCATCCCTGTCCGCCAATCGCCCGCGAGCCAATCTACGGACGGCGGCGCGACCGCGGCGGCCGGCGCCTGGTCCAGGCAGAGCTAACGGGAGAGCCAGGCGATGGCGGGCTTCGAGATCGAATTCTGGTACTGGTGGGTCGTCGCCGTCGCGCTGCTCGCCGTCGAGATGGCGGCGCCGGGCGCAGCTTTCCTCTGGATGGCGATTGGCGCCGGTGTGGTCGGTCTGCTGCTGCTGGTGGCGCCCGGCACCGCGGTCGAGTGGCAGCTGCTGCTCTTCGCGGTGGTTGCCGTCGCTTCGGGCTACGGCTGGCGCGCCTATCGCGGCAAACGCGGCACCGTGAGCGACCAGCCCGCGCTCAACCGCCGCGGCGAGCAGCTGGTCGGTCGTGTCCTGACCCTGGAAGAGGCCATCGAGAACGGCGTTGGCATGGTCAAGGTCGACGACAGCCGCTGGAAGGTCGAGGGCAGCGACCTGCCTGCCGGCAGCCGGGTGCGCGTCACCGGCGTCCACGGCACGGTGCTCAAGGTCGAGAAAGCCGAGGCCTGAGCGCGGCAGTTTCGCGCGGCCGCCGGCTGTATCGAAAGTCTTCATGTCCTACCGATCGCTGCGCGATTTCATCGAACGCCTGGAGAAAAGCGGACGCCTCGCGCGCGTGACCGCGCCGGTTTCGACCGCGCTCGAGATGACCGAGATCCAGACCCGTCTGCTGGCCGAGGGCGGGCCGGCGGTGCTGTTCGAGAAGCCGACCGACGCCGACGGCCGCGCTCATGACATGCCGGTTCTGGTCAACCTCTTCGGCACGGTGGAGCGGGTCGCCTGGGGAATGGGGCGCGAGCCCCACGAGCTGCGCGAGGTCGGCGAGACGCTGGCGAGCCTGCGCCAGCCCGAGCCACCCGAGGGCTTCAGGGACGCAATTGCAAAGCTGCCGCTGCTCAAGACCGTCATGACCATGAAACCCAGGACCGTCGGCAAGGCGCCCTGCCAGGAGGTGGTGCTGCAGGGCCGCGAGATCGACCTCGGCGCGCTGCCCATCCAAACCTGCTGGCCGGGCGAGCCGGCGCCGCTCATCACCTGGCCGCTGATCGTGACCCGGGGGCCGGAGGAGAAGCGCCGCGAGGACGACTACAATCTCGGCATCTATCGCCTGCAAGTTTTGGGGCGCGACCGCACCGTCATGCGCTGGCTGAAGCAGCGCGGCGGCGCGCAGCAGCATGCGCGCTGGAAGAAGCGGCGGCGCGAGCCCTTCCCCGCCGCCGCCGTGATCGGCGCCGATCCCGGCACGATCGTTGCCGCTGTGACGCCGCTGCCCGACACGCTGTCGGAGTATCACTTCGCCGGCCTGCTGCGCGGCGAGCGTTTGGAGCTGGTCGATTGCAAGACCCAGCCCTTGAAGGTGCCGGCCGAAGCCGAGATCGTGATCGAGGGCGAGGTGAGCCTCACCGAAACAGCGCCCGAAGGGCCCTACGGCGACCACACCGGCTATTACAATGCGGTCGAGGAGTTTCCGGTCTTCAAGGTGACGGCGATCACCCGGCGCCGTCAGCCGATCTACCTCTCGACCTTCACCGGACGGCCGCCCGACGAGCCCTCGATCCTCGGCCAGGCGCTCAACGAGGTTTTCGTGCCGCTGTTCCAGCAGCAGTTCCCGGAGATCGTCGACTTCTGGCTGCCGCCCGAAGCCTGCAGCTATCGCGTCGCCGTGGTCTCGATCAGGAAGGCCTACGCTGGCCACGCCAAGCGCGCGATGCTCGCGGTCTGGTCCTATCTGCGCCAGTTCATGTACACCAAGTGGGTGATCGTAGTGGACGAGGACATCGACGCCCGCGACTGGAAGGAAGTCGTCTGGGCGATCTCGACCCGCATGGACCCGGCGCGCGACATCACGGTCATCGAGAACACCCCGATCGACTATCTCGATTTCGCCAGCCCCGTTTCCGGCCTCGGCTCCAAGATCGGCCTCGACGCGACCAGCAAGTGGCCCGGCGAGACGACGCGCGAATGGGGCCGCAAGATCCGGATGGAACGGGAGATCGTCGAGCGGGTAACAAAACGCTGGAGCGACTACGGCCTGCCGGGCAGTGGCAAGCCGATCTGGAAGGAAGAGGACTGAGGCCAAGCGCGATGCGCTTCGAGCGAGCCAAGGATTTCACCGGCGGCAAGGCCTGGGACGCCCTCGACCTCGCCGAGATCGAGGGCGCGACGGTGCGCCTCCACTGGACCGACCGGCCCTACCGGTGGCACGCCAACGACGGCCGCGAGGTCTTCGTGGTGCTGGACGGCGAAGTCGAGATGCGCTGGCGCGAGCAGGGCGAAGAGAAGAGCCATCTGCTGCGAGCCGGCGAGCTTTGCGCGGTCGAGGTTGGCGACGAGCATATCGCCAGCCCGCGCGGGCC
>JBOHKJ010000011.1:0-3421 GCA_050728975.1 Kiloniellales bacterium
TCGAAGCTCGCCTCGAAGAGGTGCGCAGTCTTGGCGTAGCTGTCGTTGCTCGCCACCGGCGCGTGGCTGGCCGGCGCGCTGTCCTCCGCGCTCGCGATTCTCTTTCTGTCGCCGCCGTCGTAGCGCCGCACGTCCGGCGCGGCCTGGAGCGGCGCACCAATGCCGCTCAGCACGCCGCTGAAGCGCAGCGTCTCGCCGAAGTCCGACGGCCCGCTTCCAACGTCGCTGCGAAGATCGCTGTAGACCGACCCGCCCGTGCCTCGCCCCGCTCCGCCCTGTTCGCCCAAGTCCGGCACCGGCTCGATGGCATCGGAATCCTCCAGGCGCCGCACGCCGAAGCCCTCGGCCAGCTCGCTGCCCTCGAGCGTCGCGAGCCCATGCTCCACCAGCTCTGCGATGGGATCGTGGGCGTGTGCCGCGACCAGGACGCTGCCGTCGGACAGCGCCTCGGCCGGCTGCTCGGCGAGGCGCTGCAGCTCGGCCTTCAGCAGTGCTTCGAGCTCGGCCAGGCTGTCGGCTTCGGGGAACAGCGCGGCCAGCAGGATCGCGAGGCTCAGCGTCTCGTCGTCCTGGCCGGCCCCGTCTCCGCCACCCGCCTGCTGGCGCGCCAGCGCCTCGTCGATCCGGTCCAGGAGCTGCTGGAGATCGAGCGTGATCAGCGCGTCCACGCCCTCCTGTGCCGGCGGCGCGCCGTCCTCAGCCGCTTCGCCGGGTGCGGCGCGCCCGCGCGGCAGGCTGGGCTGGGCGAGCTGGGTGCGGGAGTCGGCTTCCCAGAAGGCGACCACCAGGTCGAGCGTGCCCGCCGCCTCGGATGACGGCCGGCTGCTGTCGCTATCTCCGATGCCGATCGGTTCGGCGAGCATTTCGCGCTGCTCCGCCCTGCGCCGGCGGAGTCCCCTACCTAGGGTTCAGGCGTTACCAGGTAATTATCGAATATTCGGGTAAATAAAATCATAATCCCCGTTAACCATAGTTCGAAATCCACCACTAGAGAAAAAGCGGATATCGGGGATTTTCTTCGGGTAATTTTTGCCTGGTACGGCCAGAGGCGCTCTTTATTGTCGGCCATGTTGAAAAATCCGCAGCGTTTATTTGGCCGCCGGACAGCCGGCTGCGCGGATCGGACAGAGGCGCGCGCGCCACCGAATTCGAAGGAAGCCCCGGCGCCTCTCCGCAGTCTAACAACTGACCGGCGCTTCCTTCGCGCGCCGCAACGGAGAGTTCGCCATGCCCGCACAATCCAAAGCCCAGCAGATGGCGGCCGGCGCCGCGCTCGCCGCCAAGCGCGGCGAGATGAAGGTCTCGGAGCTCAAGGGCGCCTCGAAGCAGATGTACGACTCCATGAGCGAGAGGCAGCTCGAGGAGTTCGCCGAGACCGACCGCGAGGGCCTGCCGAAGAAGAAGGAGCAGAAGAAGCACTGACACGAGCTCGCCTCGCGCCCCCGCGAGGCGACCGGGGCCCGTCCTCCCGCGCGGAGAGCGGAGGCGATCGCCCGGAGCCGATTTAGGTTCCGACACGGTCGCGCCAATCCGCTCTCCAGCCCCCAAGGCGCGCCGGAGGGCGGGCCCTACTTCTGTCGGCGGTGGGTGGGCGCGCAGGCGGATGGGACTGGAACGCCCCGATTCCTGACGCCCGCGACCGCCCGCCGCTTCTTCGCGGGCTCAGTTCTCCGCCGTTATGAAGACCGAGCCCTCCATGATCAGCAGCAGCCGGTTGTCGTTGGGGTCGTTCGCATTGCGCGCCAGGCACTGGAACTTGGCGCCCAGCCCGTGCGTTCCGGGATCGTAGGATGTCAGCGTGAACTCGAAGAAGGTGTCGCTCTCAGGGTTGCCGATGTGCTCCTCTCAGAAATTCTCGCCGGGGTCTCCCGCGCAGCGATATACCGGCCCCGACCCGCCGAACGAGATGTCGGCGGTGCCGTGGGTGGTTTTCACCCCTTCGATCACCGCGCTATGGAGCTCGATGCGGAGTCCGCTCGGATTGGGAAAGGTGTCGCCGCTCGCCGCGTTGGTGGCGACCATGTGAGCGCGCCGATCGCTGGTCCCGCTCAAGCGGTGGAACTCGAACTCTGCGAGATGTGGATTGACGCTGCGCGCGTTCTCCACGTCGACGCGGAGTCGACTGCTGCAGGCGTTGACGAGGCTGGGATAGGCCATCCTCTGCGCCGTGAAGGCGATCTGCTCGAGGCGCATGCGGTCTTCGACCTGGTTGCCGCAGGCTGGTGGGTCGCTGATCGGGCCGCGCAGCACCTGCACATGATAGACGTCGGGCTGGCGCTGTTCGGCGAACTTGTAGGTGAAGGTGATAGTCTCGCGGGGAATCGGAATGACGGTACCGTTGCAGCCGGCGAGCGCAACAGCGCCGGCGATTGCGAGCAGGGATAGGGCTGATCTCATTGCGTGACTAAGAAGGCTTCCGCGCATCGCACTATTCCTTTTGCTGAAATGGGGGTCGACTCTCTCGTGATCTCCTTTTGGGGGTGCCTTGAACGTACCATGCGGCAGGGCTGGCTTGAACGAGACGCCACGGGAGGCGAGAGGAGTGACTAAGCGCTACCTCGATGAGTCAGGGCATCGCGGCACTCCGGATCGGGCGGGAGCTTGTGAAGCGCCCTGGATACCTCGACGATTGCCAGCACCGCCTCCACGAAGGTCGCTCGATCAAAAAGCTTCTCGGTCAAAGCCGCGCTGGCAGCCTTTAGCTTCGCTTCCCAGTCATGCGTCACAGCCTGTTCGATGAGGCGGCGGAACAATTGCCGCGATCCCGCGACGTCACCGACAAGGCCGGCCGCAACTGCGGCATGATAAACGGTCCAAGGATTGGAGTTGATGGCCACCATGAGCCCTCGGGCGATGTTGGGTGGCGATCTGAACTTCTCTCGAAACCTAACGACCTCCGCGGCGGCAAGGGCGGCCAGTCGTTCGGCTTCGGGGGCGAATTGCATGGCGTTCTCGAACTCGATGAACCCCTCGGTACGATAGCCGTAATCGAACGACCAACTTTCCTTCGCGTACCAGAGCCAGCTTGCGCCGACGTTCAGGTAGCTGCCCTTCGAGAAGCCACTTGGCTGGAACTCGATGACGATGGCCCAGAAATGCTGGTCAGCGAGCCAGGTTCGGGAGCGCCCAATCCGCCGGCACCCCAGCGGTACCAGCGCGGCCTTCGCGGCGCTCGCGATCAGCTTTCCGTGTTCGCCTTCCTTCGACATCGCGAAGCTATAGCGCCCCCGTCACGGATTGAATGAACAGTTCGCACCTCAGTTTGCCACCTATAGTTGACTCTCCATAGCATAGACTAGGTCACAAACTCATAAAGGGGATTCCCTTGTGGTGCGAATTCTGATTCAAGCTCCTCGAAGGAGCAACCATGACCCCACGCCGCTACGAACTGACGGATTTCGAATGGTCGATCATCGCGCCG
>JBOHKJ010000012.1:0-1567 GCA_050728975.1 Kiloniellales bacterium
GGATCTCTATGCATCCGATTGGTTCTCCAAGGCCCGCTCCTATGTCGAATCGACGAGCTGCCCTTGGTTCATCCTGTCCGCCGAATATGGCTTGGTGGCGCCGAATCAAATCATCAATTCATACGAAATGACGCTAAATCGCATGCCCATCCGTGAGCGCCGAAGATGGGCAGAGAGAGTGGTCGGCCAAATGTCGGACCGAATGCCAGATGCGCAGACAGTCATTTTCCTCGCCGGCCAGCGGTACCGCGAATTCCTAGTCAACCATCTGCGGCGTCGCGGCGTCGCTGTCGAGACCCCGATGGAAGGGCTGCGGATCGGTGAGCAGCTCAGATGGCTCAGCCGACAGGTCGGCCGTGGATAGGTTGACCGATCTGATGCGGTTCTATGGCTTGCTCGACCGCCTTGAAAAACGGGTAGGCAAACGACGATTGGCGGATTGCACTGGTCGGATGAGCTGGCCAGAACGTGGCGTCTATTTCTTTTTCGAACCGGGCGAGACTCGCTCGGACAGCGGCGGCGGGCCGAGGGTCGTGCGCGTAGGCACACATGCCCTCAAGGTGGGCGGCAGAACCCGCCTATGGACTAGGTTATCGCAACACAAGGGAACCGGACGATCAGATGGCGGGAATCATCGGGGATCGATATTCCGGCTGCTTGTCGGGACCGCGATCATGGGTTCCGGTCGAATCCGAAGCGCGCCGTCATGGGGCAAGAAAGGCGACTTGAAGGCGGCAGCCGAAGAACTTGGGATTGAAGCAGACAAGATTCGCGCTTCGGAGCTACCGCTTGAAGTGGCCGTTAGCGACCACGTTCGGTCCTTGCCGTTCTTGTGGGTCGATGTTGGCGACGAATCAAGCCCTCAAAGTGATCGCGGGATCATCGAGCGCAACAGCATTGGCCTCTTGAGCAACTTTGGGCGCGCCGTGCTCGACGCGCCTTCATCCACCTGGCTGGGACATTACTGTAATCGCGAGCGCGTTCGTACATCCGGGTTGTGGAACAACAATCATGTAGAGGAGACATACGATCCGGCCTTCTTGAAACTTATCGAGCACTACATCGATGCGTTGGAGCACAACTAGTGGGTAGACTTTTGGCTCCGCCCTCGTAACTACGCCAGATGTATCCCCACCATTAACCACACTGCCCCAACCGCACCGCCGCGCCTTGCCCTGCATCCGAATATCCTTCGTAACCGTAGCGTCTCAGGCTAGAATTTATCTCTAATCTCTGGCGATCAGGGAGGCTGCCATGAGACGCAAGGCTGCCATGACAGGCAAGGTCGAGGCGCGCGCGCTGCCGTTGCAGGCGCTCGTCGCTGCGAGCTTCCTGCTGCTGCTGGGCGCCGCGCTCGCGCTCTCCGCCCAGGGCGCAACCGGCACGATCATACCCGGCGATCCAAGCCGCGCTGCCGCCGACAACGCAGGCACCGCCGCGCCGCAGGTTGCACCGCCCCTGCAGCTCGCGCAGGAGGCGATCGATCTCGGCGCCAGCGCCGAGGAGAAGATCCGTGAGGTGATCGAGTCCCAGCTCTCGGCCTTCCAGCGCGACGACGCCTCGGAGG
>JBOHKJ010000013.1:0-2613 GCA_050728975.1 Kiloniellales bacterium
AAGAAGGAGCCGTGGCCGCAGTCGTGCTGGATCATGAAGAGGCGGACCAGGAAGCCGGCGGCAGGCACCGCCAGCAGCAGGGTCGCCCAGTAGCCGAGCTCCAGGCTCTGCATCATCAGCAGCCAGAGCGCCGCCAGCGGCAGCGCGGTTGTGGTGAGCTGGAGGAGACTGCGTTTCGCGTCGGGCTCGCCGTAGGCGCGCGCGACCTCGATCCAGGGCGTCCGCGCCGGGGCGGTGTCACCGGAGGCCGGGTCCGACGCCTGGGCCGGAAGGAGGGAGGAGCGAATCTGGGGAATCCTTGGTGCGGGTCTGCCGAGGCCTGGTAGCCGTTCGAGCTGAATGGCCGGTCAATGCGGCAAAGGTATGACGGCTCCGGCGCCGGGAGTCCACCGGAACCCTTGAGAAAGCTTGCGAGGACGCAACATCGTTTCGCGAGGCGGCGCAGCGCGCAAGATTCCGGTGGCCCTGCCCGCGGAGTTGGCTCTATGATTTCCGTCAGACGTCTTTAGCGGAGGCAGGGCTGCCGCACCGGGAGGGTTGCAGAGGCAGCCAATTGCCGGCTCCAAAAGGCAACGAGCCGGCCGGGGACACTCCGCCAGTATCGGCATCTTTCTAGTTTTCTTGACTTCCACTTCGTGGCGCTCCTGGCCGTCGATCGGCAGGCCGGAGGCCATCATGCCGTATGGACAACCGTCAATTCGGGGAGGGACGCATCATGATGAGCTTCGGTCGGATTTTCCTGCTCTCGGCTGCATTCGGATTGCTCGCAATTTCCGGCGTTCAGGCACAGACCGTTATCGCCTCGACCGACGGCGAGTCGCCCGGCGTGCGCCTCGACGTTACCGAGGTCAAGCGCGGCAGCGGCGGCACGCTGACGGTGAAATTCACCATCGTGAACGACTCGAGCGAGCGCTTCGGCTTCGGCTACAAATTGGGCGACGCGGACTACAAAGATGTCAGCAATATCGGCGGGGTGCACCTGCTCGATGCGACGAACAAGAAGAAGTACCTGGTAATGCGGGACAGCGAGAAGAAGTGCGTCTGCAGCAGCAAGCTGAAAGACGTGGAAGCCGGCAAATCGCTGAACCTCTGGGCCAAGTTCCCGGCCCCGCCAGAGGATGTGCAGGCCGTCAGCATCGTGGTCCCCGGCTTCATTCCGCTCGACGATGTAGCGATCAGCCAGTAGCAGGAGCCCGAACATGCGCCGGCTGTTAGCCGCCGCGGCGCTCGGGCTCGCCGCCCTCGCCGCCCCTGCCGCCGCTCAGGAGGGCAGCGGCAAGGTGCTCGATCTGCTGTTCGAAACCCGCGACCTCGAGATGACGGTGGTGGACCTCGGCGGCAAAGTGCAGTCGCTGGAGGTCAAGGAGACAGAAACCGAGATCCGCATCGAGCTGGCGGCGGACGTTCTGTTCGACTTCGACAAGGCCGATATCCGCGCCGAGGCTGAGGAGGCGCTGAAGGCGGTCGGCCAGATCGTCCGCGACAATCCCGGACGCCCGGTGCGTGTCGAGGGTCATACCGATGCCAAGGGCTCCGACAGCTACAACCAGAAGCTCTCCGATCAACGCGCCAAGTCGGTCAGGGACTGGCTGGTCAAGCGGGAGGGCTTGGGACAGACCAAGTTCCAGGTCAAAGGCTTCGGCGAGACCAAGCCGGTGGCCGCCAACGAAAAGCCGGACGGCTCCGACGACCCCGAGGGGCGGCAGAAGAATCGCCGGGTCGATATCGTGGTGATGAAGCAGTAACGCAGAGGACCGGGCGGCAAGCGCGCGCCCGAAGGGGGACCCATGATTGCGGGCGACAGATCCTGGCTGCTGCTCGGCGGCATCTTGGCGGTGGCTGGCGCATTGTCCGTTGCGCCCGCCGCAGCGGACGACGAGACCGACTGCGCCGGGTCCGATCCCGCGCACGGCATTCCCGCCTGCACGCGGCTCGTCGAGCGGGCGGGCACTGCGGACGGCGAGCTGGCGAAGACCTATGTCAACCGCGCCAAGCACCAGATTGTCGCCAGCCAGCTCGACGCGGCCTCGGCTGATCTCGAGGAGGCATTGCGCCGCGACCCCGGCAACGCCGACGCCCACCACAACCGCGGCGTCGTCTTTACGTTTCAGGGACGCTACGAGGAAGCGCTGGCGGCGCTGGACGAGGCGATCCGGCTTGCGCCGCAGAGCTCCGCCGAAAGCCATCATACGCGCGGCAGAATCTTTACCGACCTCGGCAACTGGGATGCGGCCACGGCCGAGTTCGAGGCGGCGATCCGCATCGATCCGCGTCATGTCGACGCCCTGATCAGCCTTGCCACGGTTCATCATGCCAAGGGCGAGGTCGACCAGGCGATCCGCGACCTCGACAGGGCGCTCGGCGTCGATCCGCAGAACTACGACGCCTATACCTCCCGCGGCAACATCTACCTCGGGACGAGCCGCTTCGCCGAGGCGATCGCCGACTTCGATCGGGCGATCGAGGTCGATCCCAGCCGCGGGACGGCGTTCAGCAGCCGCGGAATGGTCCATATGTTCCAGCGTCAGTTCGACCGCGCCGTCGCCGACTTCGGCGAGGCGATCCGCCGCGAGCCGGACAACGGCCAGTTCTACCTGCAGCGTGCGACGACCT
>JBOHKJ010000014.1:0-1544 GCA_050728975.1 Kiloniellales bacterium
CGCCGGTGCACAGCTTGCTGCGGAGGACATCCGCATCGATCTTGACAAAGCGGACGCGCCGTTCGCCAAGCTTTGCCGCATCAAGCTCCAGCCCTTTGACCCGATCGAGCGAGAACCGGCAGCCGAGCTTGGCCAGGCGGGCGACGTGCTCGGCCTCCGCGGAAGTCTGGCGCATGAAGTCGTCGTGGGCGAACTCGAAGACGAGGTTCGGGGCCAGCTCCGCGTTGCCGTGCAGAAACTCGACAAAGTCCGCGAAGAAATCCGTGTCGGCCAGGGTGCGGGGCGAGATGTTACAGAAAAAGCCGAGATCCTTGCTCTGCCGTTGAATTTTGCGGACCAGCTGTATGCAGCGGAACAGCAGCATGTTGTCGATCGCGGCAATCAGACCCGCGCGTTCGGCGATTTCGATGTAATGCTCGGGCACGATCAGCGCGCCGTTTCTGGTGCGCATACGCGTGAAGCATTCGTAGAATCGCGGCTTGCGCTGTGGCAGGCTGACAACCGGCTGGAGGGCGATGTCGATGCGATCCTCGCGCAGCGCTTCACGCACGATGTCGAGTATGGCGGGCTCATCTAGAACTTCGGGGGGCGGCGCCAGGGCGACGGCTGGGGCGGCCCCTCCTGCAACAGCCATGCGGTATGCCGCCGCATTGCCGGGTGAGTAGGAAGCGGGCGCAATGGCGGCAGCCCGTCCGGCCGAAAGCCGCGCGACCAACGATTTCAGAACCTCTATCTCGGCATTCATGTCTTTGATCGCGCGCGCACGTTCGCCCTGCCGCGCGTAGCTCGCGACACGCTCGAGCGTCTCCGCGACACTCCGCAGCTCGCTGCGCGTCCAACATAGGTCCTCGTGCAGGAGAGCGTGCGCCTCGCCAAGGGCGAGCGTGCGCTCGGCGAACGCCCTTTCACGTCTGACGCGTGCGAACCTCTCGTGCAGCAAGGCGCCGGCGAGAAGCACGATCGCAGCGAAGGCGAGCGCCAGCTCTCGACCGACTCCCGCATGCTCCGGCAGGGCGAGCACGATGGCGGCGGCCAGGGTGCCGTAACAGCCGATGATGGCGACGTGGCGGCAGGCGTGCATGCTTGGTTGCAACCCGAGATTGGCCCCACTGTGTGGCGCGAGGTCTTGAGATACGGTTAATCAATGATTGCGATAGCATCCCCAGTGATCGGCCCCGACCGCCTCCGCCACGCTGGCGAAGCCGTCGCGGCGCAAGAGCGCGGCCAGTTCCGACTTGATTCGGGGCACCAGCCGTGGTCCGTGGTAGACGAGCGCGGTATAAAGTTGCACCAGCGAGGCTCCCGCGCGGATTTTTGCATACGCGTCGGCCCCGCTCGAGACCCCGCCGACGCCAATCATCGGCACCTTGCCCTCGGTCATCCGGTACAGATCGGACAGGACCTTGGTCGAGCGCTCAAAGAGGGGCCGCCCGCTCAATCCGCCGCTCTGGTTCTTGTGTCGCCCGCGCAGGCGCGCGGGACGCTCGATGGTCGTGTTGCCGAGGATGAGGCCACGCAGCCTCCGGGACAGCGCCAACTCGCCG
>JBOHKJ010000015.1:0-7475 GCA_050728975.1 Kiloniellales bacterium
AGAGCCCCGCTCTCGCGATCCTCGCCCCGCATCAAGGCCTCCTGGTCCGCAAATCCCCTGAACCAGAGAATCACGACCAAAAAACTATCGCGAGGACTTTTTCAGCAACCTGCTAGCGTCCCTCGCGTCGCCAGGCCAGCGCCAGTGCGCCGAGGCCGAGCAGCATCACCAGAAGCGGTGGCAGCAGCGGCAGGCGCCGCGCTCCGGTGACTTGATAGGCACCGTTCTCCTGCACGCCCAGCCAGCCGTTGCCGGCCCGGTCGCGTTCGGGGCGAACCTTGCGTAGCGCCGGCTCGCTCTCTTCGGCGAGCGGAAGGATAGCGCCGCCGCTGGCGTCGATCAGCGGCTCCAGCAGGTCTCCGGTGGCTCTCAGATCGGCAAACTCGCGGGCGTTGAGCGCGCCGGAGGCGGCGAGCGCGCTCAGGTCTCCTTCGGTCACGTGATAGAGGCCGGCTTCCTCGGCCGCCATCTCGCCGCGCGCGCGGCCCGGCGCCTCGACGGTGAGGGGCAGCTCGCGCCGTTCGCCTGAAGGCGTCACTACGTCGACCGATGGCGGTTCGGTCCCCAGCGTGCGGCGGCGGACGACCAGGCGGCCGTCGGCGACTTCGGCAGTCAGCGCTTCCTCTTCCAGATCCGGCTCCTTCATCAGCCAGTGTGCTATGCGCCGCAGCAGCTCGCTCTGCGGCCCGCCGCCTTCGAACCCGCGCGACCACAGCCACATCTGGTCGCTCAGGATATGGGCGACGCGACCCTCGCCGACGCGGTCCAGGACCAGCAGCGGCAGCCCGCCGGCGCCGTCCATCAGCACTTGGCCGCCACTGCGCGGGTCGGCTTCGATCAGGCGGAACCAGCGGCCCCAGGGCGCCCCCTGATCGTCGTCTTCGCGCTCCGGCTCGAGCGCGGCGGTCACCGGATGGCGATGACCGAGATCGGTCAGTCGCGGCAGGAATCCCTCCTCGATGATGTTGCCGGTCGGCTCGGCCGGCAGCACACGGCCGAGCGGCGTCCGATAAAGCGAGAGCGGCGTGGCAAAAGTCGGGCCGGAGGCTTCCAGAAACGCGCCGCCCTTCTCGACGTAGCGAGCGATGTTCTCCAGGTAGACGCTCGGCAGCACGCCGCGCCGCCGATAGCGGTCGAAGATAATGAGGTCGAATTCGTCGAGCTTGATCTCGAACAGCTCGCGGGTCGGAAAGGCGATCAGCGAGAGCTCGCGGATCGGCGTGCCGTCCTGCTTCTCCGGCGGGCGCAGGATCGTGAAATGAACCAGATCGACCGAAGGATCGGACTTGAGGATGTTGCGCCAGGCACGCTCGCCGGCGTGCGGCTCGCCGGAAACCAGCAGCACGCGCAAGCGGTCGCGCACGCCGCCGACCACGACGGCCGCGCGGTTGTTGTTGAGCGACAGCTCGCGCGGGCCGGGCTCGACCTCGATCTCCAGCACGTTGGCGCCGCGATGCTCGAGCATGAAGGTCAACAGCTGCTCGCTGCCGACAGGCACGAACAGCCGCTGCTGCTCGACGCCGTCGCGCTTCAGGATCACCTGGGCGAGGTCCTCGCGGCTTTCGCCTGGCAGGTCCTCGACCTCGATCTTGAGGTTCAGCTCGCGGCCGACGATGCCGAAGGAGGGCGCCTCGACGACGGTAAGGCGGCGATCGCCTTCGTCGGTCTGGCCGGAGAGCAGCAGATGGAGTGGTGCGTCGATGCCCAGCCCGTCGAGCGTTTCCGGCACGTCGTGGACCTGGCCGTCGCTCAGCAGGAAGATCGCGCCGACCTGGGCGCGTGGTATCTGCGACAGCGCTTCGCCGAGAGCGCCGAAGAGACGCGTGCCATCGTCGCCCGGAGCCCCGCCGCCCTCGATGACCCGGGTCTCCGTATCGGGCAATTCCTCGAGCGCCGCCTCCAGATGCGCGCGCGCGGCCGCGGTCTGAGCGGCACGTTCGCCGATTTCTTGACTAGGGCTCTTGTCGACCACCACCACTGCGATATCCGGCAGGCCCGCGCGCTCCTCCTCGATCAGCGAGGGATTGGCGAGCGCGGCCAGCAGCAACGCGAGTGCGAGCGCGCGCCAAGGCAGACCAGGCGCGCGGCGCCAGGCCGAGATCGCGAGCAGCAGCAAGGCCACTGCACCCAGCGCCGCGAGGAATGGCCAGGGAATCAGGGGCGCCGTGGCGATGCTGTAGGCGTCGCTCATTGTCCGAGGCGCTCCAGTATGAAAGGTACGTGCACCTGGTCGGCCTTGTAGTTACCGGTGAGCGCGTACATGGCGAGGTTGATGCCAAAGCGATAGGCCAGCTCGCGCTGCCGCTCGCCGCCGGGCACCACGGCCAACAGTGGCCGGCCAGACTCGTCGATCGCCCAGGCGCCTGCCCAGTCGTTGCTGCCGATGACGATCGAGGCCACACCGTCGTTGACGGTTTCGGCGCTGTCCTCCAGCCACAAGGCTCCCCCCGAGAAGCGGCCGGGAAACTCCTGCATCAGGTAGAACGACTTGGTGAGCACGTGCTCGGGCGGCAGCGGCACCAGCCGCGGGATCTCGATTCCCTCCACCAGCCTCTGCAGGGCCTGGTTGGCCTCGGAGGGGCGGCCCAACAGCGATACGCCGCCGGTGGGATCGCGCAGGTCGAAGAGGATGGTGCCGCCCTGGTTCAGGAACTCGTTGACCTTCCGCACCGCCTCGGCGCTGAGCAGGCGTTGCTCCTGCGCGATCGGCCAGTAGAGGAGCGGGAAAAAGGCGAGCTCGTCCCGCTCGAGATTGACCGGCAGGGGGCGGCCGGGCTCGATCGAGGTGCGTTGACGTAAGGCGCGCGACAGGCCTTCGAGCCCCGCCTCGCTGATCTCGTCGACCGCCGCGACGCCGGTCACCACGTAAGCCAGATGGGTTTCCGACGTCGCCTCCAACGCGCGCGCGTCGGCCTCCGGGCTCTGCGCGCCGGCCGGCAGGGCGAGCGCGACCAGGAGCGCCAGCGCTGCGGTGCCGGGCACCAGGCCGCGCAACAGGCCCGCCAGCGCGAGCGCGACCAGCAGGTCGACCAGCAACAGGATCAGCGCCGCGCTCAGCAGCCAGGGCTTGAGATCGAGCTCGACCCCGGTGGCGTAGCGGCGCAGCTCGGCGCCGGGAAGCGTGCCGAGCGGAGCCAGCGACGGCTCGCCAGTCGCTATATTGTGCGCCCGCTTCGTTGCCGGATCGCCGTAGTAGCCGGGCGGGTTGCGCGGGCCAACCACGCCGTTGGCGGCTGCCTCGGACTCCAGAGCCAAGGCGCCGGTCGGCGGCTCGCCGAGCTGGCCGAAGCCATTCAGCGTTTCGATCGGCGGCAGGGCGGCAAACTCGGACGCCGCGCCCGAGAGACCCTGGCTGACCGCGACCAGGCGCTGCAGCATCTGCACGAACAGCCCCGAAAGCGGAAGATTCGACCAGTCGGTGTTGGCGGTGGTGTGCAGCAGCACCAGCCGGCCCTCGCCGAGCTTGCTGGCGGTCATAAGCGGCGTGCCGTCGCTGAGGCGCGCCCAGGTTTTCTCGCCGAGATCGAGCGCCGGCTCGGCCAGCACCTGGCGATTGATCAGCACTTCTCTCGGTGGAACCAAGCCGGCGAAGGGGCTGCTCGCCTCGAAGCGGGCCAGCGTCACCGGCGTGTCCCAGGTGAGCGCGCCGCCGAGCACCCGTCCGCCGGCGCGCAGGCGCACCGGCAGGAGCTGTTGCCCGACTTCGCCGGCCTCGGCGAGACGAGGTCCGGCGAAGCGCAGCAGCAGGCCGCCGCCCTCCACCCAGTCGCGAATGCGGGCCACTTCGCTTTCCGCCAGGGCGCCGCGGTCGGGCAGGATCAGCACCGCCAGCTCGCGCGCCAGCAGCTCCTCGACCGACCCTTCGCGCAGCTCGCTGAGCGGCTCCAGTGCACGGCGCAGGTAGTAGAGCTCGCTCAGCAACGGCTGGGCCTTCTCTTCGACGCCCTGGGTGACGAGCCCGACTGGCCGCCGCCGCCAGCGCTCGTCGAGCAGCACCACGGCGCCCGCGCTCCTTTCGCCCTCGATCGACAGGCGGGCGATCCGATTGCGCAGTTCGGCCGGCAGCTCCAGCTCCGCAGTGGTCTCGCTCGCGCCCTCGGCGAAGAGCAGCGGCACCCGTGCCAGCAACGCACCGTCTTCGCCGATCGCCGTTACCGTGGCGGCCTCCTCGGCACCGGCCGCCGCGCGCCGCGCGCGCGCGGTCAGCAGGCTGCCCTCGCTTTCCGGCAGCAGCAGGAGATGCGAAAGCAGCGGCGCCTCTTCGGCGAAGACCGTGAGCGGGCCGAGACGGGACAGCGCCTCGGCGAAATCGGCAGCGTCGCCCTGATCGAGGCCGTCGCTCAGCCACACCGTTTCGACCGAGCCGCCGGACGGCAGCGTGTCGAGCCGGGCGGCGGCGGCGGCGCGCGCCACCGGCCACGGCTTGGGCTGGATGGTTGCCGCCAGCTCGCGCGCTTCGCCGGCCGGCAGTGCGGCGAGCGGCGCGGGTGCGCGCTGGCCCGGCGCGGTGGTCAGCAGAACGACGTTGCGGTCGTTGCGCTCGGCCTGTTCGAGCAGGCCGTTCAGCGCTTGCCGATGGACAGGCCAGTTGCGCGCCGAGGCCCAGCCGTCGTCGACCGCGATGACCAGCGGACCGTCGCCGGACAGGCGCTCGATCGGATTGAGTAGCGGCTGGGCGAGACCGAGAATGACGAGTCCGGCGACCGCGAGACGCAGCAGGATCAGCCACCAGGGCGTACGTGCCGGAGTCTCTTCCGGCGGCTTGAGGCCGAACAGCAGCCGCACCGCTGGAAAACGGAGCAGGCGGGGGGTCGGCGGGGTGACGCGCAGCAGCAGCCAGATGAGCGGCAGAAGAATCAATGCCAGGAGCAGCCACGGCTGGGCGAAGGCGAGCGGGCCGAGGCTCAGCATCTCAGAAGCCCCGCGGGTCGCGCGCCAGCGCGCCGTAGAGCGCGAGCAGGGCAGTTTGCGGCGGGCGATCGCTGCGGTGCTGGATAAAGCCCCAGCCGACGCTGCCGGCGATGGCGGCGAGGCCCGCGCGCTGCGCGGCCAGGCGCTCGGCATAGGCGGCGCGCGTGGTCTCGACCCGCGACAGCAGCCAGGGCTCTTCCTGCTCCAGGCCCTCGAAGCGGACCCGGCCGCGATAGGGCAAGGTCTCCTCGGCGGGGTCGAGCACCTGCACCACCTGTCCCTGCACCCCGCGTGCGGCATAGGCACGCAGCGAAGCGTCGATCTCTTCCAGCGGCACCAGGAAGTCCCCGAACATCACCACCTGGGCATGACGCGGCAGCGGCAGGCGCGGCGGCAGCGCCGCGCCGTCACGATTGCGTTCCAAGGAATCGGCAAGCCGCATCAGCGATAGCCGTCCACGGCTTGGCCGCTCGTCGCTGCCGATCAAGGCGACCTGCTCGCCGGCGCGCTGCAGCAGGGCGGCGAGCGCGATCAACAGCAGCTCCGCAACCTCGCGCTTCTCGGGCAGCGAGGAGGTCGAGTTCCAGCCCATCGAGGGCGAGGCGTCGCGCCACAGCCAGACCGACTGCGCCGCCTCCCACTCCAATTCGCGGACATAGACGCGGTCAGATTTTGCCGATTGCCGCCAGTCGATCGACTGCGGCTGGTCGCCCCGGTCGTACTGCCGGAATTGCCAGAAGGTCTCGCCCTGTCCGACGCGACGCCGGCCGTGGACGCCCTGGGATACGGTGCTCGCCACGCGCTCGGCAGCGACCAGCAGCGGCGGCAGGGTCGCCGCCAGCTCCTCGGCCCGATGTTGCAACGCGCGGTCGGCTGCCATGCCCTGTTGCGTTCCTCCGGCGGCGTCGGTCAGGCCAGAGGTTCGACCAGGCGCGCGATAATGTCGTCGAGTCTCACGCCATCGGCGCGTGCGGCGAAGTTGAGCGCCATGCGGTGCCGCAGCACCGGCCCGGCAAGCGTGGTCACGTCGTCGACCGAGGGCGACAGTCGGCCGTCGATCAGCGCCCGCGCGCGCACAGCGAGCATCAGCGCCTGGCTGGCGCGCGGCCCCGGGCCCCAGGCGACACGCTCGCGCACGTCGGAGAAATCGCTGCTGTCGGGGCGCCCGGAGCGGACCATCGAGAGAATCGCCTCGACCACGCTGTTGCCGACCGGAATGCGGCGCACCAGCCGCTGGGCAGCCAGCAGCTCGTCGCCGCCCATCACGCGCTGCGCTTCGGCTTCGCCGGAGCCGGTGGTGGCGATCAGCATCTCGCGCTCGGCGGCGAGATCTGGGTAACCGACGTCGATCTGCAGCAGGAACCGGTCGAGCTGCGCTTCGGGCAGCGGGTAGGTGCCTTCCTGCTCGAGCGGGTTCTGGGTCGCCAGGACATGGAAGGGGCGCGGCAGTTCGTGCGGCTGGCCGGCCACTGTCACGCGCCGCTCCTGCATCGCCTGCAGCAGCGCCGACTGGGTGCGCGGGCTGGCGCGGTTGATCTCGTCGGCCATCAGCACTTGGCAGAACACCGGGCCGGGGATGAAACGGAAGGCGCGGCGGCCGTGCTCGCCTTCCTCCAGCACCTCGGAGCCCAGGATGTCCGCGGGCATGAGGTCCGGCGTACACTGGATGCGCTTGTCGTCGAGGCCGAAGACGGCGCCCAGGGTCTCGACCAGGCGGGTTTTTGCCAGGCCCGGTACGCCGATCAGCAGCGCGTGGCCGCCAGCCAACAGGGTGATCAAGGTTTGATCGACTACCTCCTGTTGGCCGAAGATGACCCTGCCGATGCTGTCGCGAACCCGTTGCAGGCGTTGGCCCAGGGCCTCGATCTCGTCGGCCAGCTGTCCGGAGGGCAGGTCGTCATGGGAGAGCGTTGGCGTCACGGTCACGGGAGCGTTCACTCCTATTTTAGAGGGGGCACCGCCGGTCATGACCAACGACGCGCCGAAGGCGGACACCGCAGTGGATAAGATAGGCGCTTCACCCAGCCTTGACCAGCGGCAGGCCCCAAAGCCTGCCGGGGAATGTGGCGATTTCGAGATGCGTATCGCCGCCGACGGCACCTGGTACTACCGCGGCTCGCCGATCGGCCGCATGGCGCTGGTCAAGCTCTTCGCCAGCATATTGAAACGCGACGAGGCCGGGGATTATTGGCTGGAGACGCCGGTCGAGCGCGGCAGGATCCAGGTCGACGACGCGCCCTTTACCGCGATCGAGCTTTCCGTGAGCGGCAGCGGCGAAGAGCAGCGGCTCAGCTTCCGGAGCAATCTGGACGAATGGGTGGACGCGGGGCCGGATCGTCCGCTGCGCGTCGATATCGCCGCTGGCAGCGAGGAGCCTCGACCCTATATCCTGATTCGCGACCAGCTCGAGGCGTTGATTCTGCGCCCGGTCTTCTATCAGCTGGCCGAGCTGGCCGTTCCACGCCGCCGGGCCGGTCGGGAAACCTTAGGCGTATGGAGCAACGGCCGATTCTTCCCCTTGGGACCTTCGTTCTGACGCTCGAGCTGCTCGAGCAGCGTCTGGG
>JBOHKJ010000016.1:0-3697 GCA_050728975.1 Kiloniellales bacterium
GATCTGGACATGCAGAAGGGCATGATCGGAGCCATTGTCGGCCTGGTGATCGGCGTGTTGCTCGGCGTTTTCGTGCTGGCGCCGAGCAGAATGCCGTCAAGCGTCCCAATGCCCAGCGAACCGGCCCCCAAAGCGGCATCGATGACCGAGCCTGCACCCGAAAAAGTGACCTGGGACATGGGCAGCGCCTACAGCGGCAGACTGGTGCAGCTCGGCACGCTGGGCGTCAGCTTGCAGAGCAAGATCGAGAAGGTTTCCGGCGGCACCCTGGAGCTCAAGTTCTACGAGCCCGGCGCCCTGGTGCCGGCACTCGAGATGTTCGACGCGGTGTCGGCCGGCTCGCTCGACGCCGCCTGGTCGACGCCCGGCTATTGGTTCGGCAAGGAGAAAGCCTTGACATTGTTCGCCGCCGTGCCCTTCGGCCCCGCGGCGGGCGAGTATCTCGGCTGGTTCTATTACGGCGGCGGCAAGGAGCTGATGGACGAGATCTACGCCAGGCACGGCATCAAGTCGGTGCTGTGCGGCGTAATCGCGCCCGAAGCTTCCGGCTGGTTCCGCGAGGAGATCGAGACCGTCGAGGACCTCAAGGGTCTCAAGATGCGGTTCTTCGGCCTTGGCGCCAAAGTGATGGAACGGCTGGGCGTCTCGACCCAGCTGCTGGCCGGCGGCGACGTCTATCCGGCGCTGGAGCGCGGCTCGATCGATGCTGCCGAATTCTCCATGCCCGCGATCGATCTCGCCCTCGGCTTCCATCAGATCGCCAAGCACTACTATTTCCCCGGCTGGCATCAGCAATCGACCCTCCTCGACCTGATGATCAACAAGGCCAAGTGGGACGCCCTCAAGCCGCAGCATCAGGCCCAGATCGAGATGGCTTGCGGCGACAACATCCGCGAGGGTCTGGCCGAAGGCGAAGCGATCCAGGGCAAGGCGCTGAAGGAGCTGGAGGCCAAGGGCGTCGAAATCCACCGCTGGTCGCCGGAGATCCTGGCTGCGCTCGAGGAGGCGTGGAACGAGGTGGCCGCCGAGCTGGCCGCAGAGGATGCCTCCTTCAAGAAGGCATGGGATTCGCTGCAGGCCTTCCGCGCCGACTACAAGGTGTGGAGCGACCTCGGCTACATCGACTGATCGAGCGCAGCGGACCGCCGCCGGCCGAAAAAAGCCGCCCAAGGCGCACTGGGAGCCGATGGACCTTCTGATCCGGATCGGCAGCCTCCTCGACCGCATCGTCACCGTGATCGCCAAGCTCGCGGCCTGGGCTGGCGTCGTCCTCATTGCCGTCACCGTTTTCGACGTGATCACGCGGCGCTTCTTCGTGTTGGGCTCGACGAAGCTGCAAGAGTTCGAATGGCACATGCACGTGGTGCTGTTCGGGCTGCTGATCGGCTACGCCTACCTCAAAGACGCTCACGTCCGCATCGATCTGGTGCGCGAGCGGCTCCGCCCCCGCGTCCAGTGGTGGCTCGAGATCGCGGGCTGTCTCTTCTTCCTGCTGCCCTATTGCGCGCTGGTGATCCACTTCGGCACCGACTTCACACTGCGGTCGTTTGCCGACAACGAGATCTCCGCCTCCGCCACCGGTCTCACCCATCGCTGGATCATCAAGTCGGTCGTGCCGATCGGCTTCGCGCTGCTGGGACTCGCCGGACTGACCGTCCTCCTGCGCAAGCTGGTCGAGCTCTTCGGCACCCCGGCCCAGGTCGAGCGAGTGCGCAACATCGAGGCGGCGGAGGTCGAGCGCCTGATCGAGGTTCCCCGTGACGAGGAACAACCTCGGTGAGCGGCTTGGCCGAGATGCTGCCGATCCTGATGTTCCTGGCGCTGGGCCTGCTGCTGTTCAGCGGCTATCCGGTAGCGTTCGTGCTCGGCGGCGTGGGCCTCAGCTTCGGGCTGCTCGGCATGGCGCTCGACGCTTTCCACTTCATCCAGTTCTTCAATATCGCGCCGCGCATCTGGGGCGGCATCGCCGAGAACCTGGTGCTGACCGCCGTTCCGATGTTCATCTTCATGGGCACCATGCTGGAGAAGAGCGGCGTCGCCAGCGACCTCCTCCATTGCCTGCAGGTGCTGCTGCGCCGGGTGCCGGGCGGGCTTGCGCTCGCAGTAACGCTGATGGGCACCATCATGGCGGCCACCACCGGGATCATCGGCGCGTCGGTGGTGATGATGACGCTCCTGGCCTTGCCGGTGATGGTTCAGCGCAACTACTCGCCCGCGCTTTCCGCCGGCACCATCGCCGCCTCCGGAACTCTCGGCATCCTGATCCCGCCCTCGATCATGCTGGTGATCATGGCCGACCTGCTGGCGCGCTCGGTCGGCAACCTCTTCGTTGCCGCCCTCATTCCGGGGTTCCTACTGGCGGGGCTCTATCTGCTTTACATCCTGGTGATCTGCGGCGTGAAGCCGCAATTGGCCCCGCCTCTCCCCGAGGATAGCGGGCCGCAGAGCGGCGGCGAGTTGTTGGTCATGGTGCTGAAAAGCTTCCTGCCGCCGTTGTTTCTGATCTTCCTGGTGCTGGGCTCGATCCTGTTCGGCTGGGCGACCCCCACCGAGGCCGCCGGCGTCGGCGGCCTCGGCGCCATCCTGCTGGCGGCGCTCAACCGCAAGCTGACCTGGGCGGTATTGAAAGACGTGGTGGAGCGCTCGGCGCTCACCGGCGGCATGGTCTTCGGTATCTTCCTCGGCGCCACCTGCTTTTCCTATGTCTTCCGCGCGCTCGGTGGCGACGAGCTGGTGGTGCGCGCGGTCGAGCACATGGGCCTCGGCTCCTGGGGCCTACTGCTGATGCTGATGGCGCTGGTGTTTTTCCTCGGATTCTTCTTCGACTGGATTGAGATCACCCTGATCGTGTTGCCGATCTTCTCCCCGATCGTCGCCCTGCTGGATTTTGGCGACCACGTCGCCCGCCACGAGGTGGTCTACTGGTTCGCGATTCTGCTGGCGGTCAACCTGCAGACCTCGTTCCTGACGCCGCCCTTCGGGTTCGCCCTCTTCTATCTCATGGGCGTGGCGCCGCCGGAGGTCCGGCTGCAGGACGTCTATCGCGGAATCGTGCCTTTCGTGCTGCTGCAGCTGATCGGGCTGGGCCTGGTGATGGCATTCCCGGAGTTCGCGCTGTGGCTGCCGCGCGTGTTGCTGAACTGAGTGCGACAGCGAACCGGCAAGCTGCCGTTTCGTTCAGCTAGGGACGACAGACGTACCAGTAGTTCTGAATATCGTGGGGGAGCTCGTTTACCTCCACCGCCGCAAACCCGGCAGCGCGGAAGTACTCCAGCGCCTTCTCCTTACCCCACATGGTGCCGAGCCCTTCGCCGCCGGCGGCCAGCGACACGCTCATGCAATGCATACAGGAGATGGTGTAGAGCATCGGGCCCAGAGGATGGTCGAGGTCGCCGTGAAGATGGCTCGAGCCCTTGATGTCCTGGGCGAGATATACGCCATCGTCGGCCAGCGAATTGCGAATCCCGCGCAGCACCGCCAGCGGTGCCTTCTGGTCGTGTACCGCGTCAAAAGTCGTGACGAGGTCGACAGTGCCACGTTCGGCCGTGCGGTCCAAATCGGAGACGTCGCGGACTTCGAAGCTGGCGTTCGCGTTGCCGCGCGCTCTGGATTCGTCGCGGGCGAAGGCGATCGCCTCCTCGGAGAAGTCGTAGCCGACGAAGCGGCTGTTGGGGAACAGCGAGGCGAGCGCGTTGAC
>JBOHKJ010000017.1:0-1637 GCA_050728975.1 Kiloniellales bacterium
GGATCGCCGCTTCCGGCGTCGCGCCCTCCACCCGGTAGTGTCGGACCGGAAGCGAGCGGCCGGGCGCCTCGATGACGCTGTCGCGGGCGCGGACGCCCGGCGGATAGGCGCTGCGAAACGCGCGGCACAGCTCGTCGTAGATCGCGCGCTGCTTTTCGATCGGAAGGCCGCTCGTCTCCGGCGGATACCATTTGCCGACGCGATCGACGAACGCCCAGGTTTCGCGGTCGATCGGCTGTTCGTATTTGCCACGCTTCATCGTCTTCGCCCGGCCGGCCCGCTTGCGCCGCTCGCCGAGAGCGGTCTCACAGCGTCTCGTAGAGTCTCTCGGCGTCTCCATAGCGGAACAGGATCGGGACCGGCCGTTCCGGCACCCAGACCTCCGCCTCCTCGCCGCCGATGAGCCGCAACGCTGCCTCCGTGCTGGCGACCGCGCCGCCGCTGAGCCGGTTCGCCAGGTTCAGGATGCCGGTCTGATGCATCGCAACGGTCCCGCTTCCGCAGGCGTCCTTGACCAGCAGGACGCGAACCCCCCGCGCGATCGCGTCCCGCACCGTCGCTGCCACGCAGGCTTCGGTCCACACCCCGGTTACGATCAGCCATTCCACCGCGGCGCCGCGCAGCAGGGGCTCGAGCTCCCCTTCGCAGAAGGCGCTGGCGTCGTTCTTGAACAAGACCGGCTCGCCGCCGAGCGGCTGCACTTCGCCGCATAGGGCGGTGAGGGGCGAATCCTTGTCGCTGAAAACCGGGCTGCCATCCGGCGACAAGGGTTCCAGCGCCCGAGGCGGGACCGCGTCGAAATCGCGCCGGTAGGCGGTGTGAATGGCCATGACGGCGTTCGCCCGTGCGGCCTGCAGGAGTCTCAAGGCGTTCGCCAGCACGACCTCGAACTTCTCGACCGCATAGTGCGGGATCTGTCTCTGCTCCTCCTGGAAGTCGACCAGGATCAGGGCCGTGCGCCGCGGATCGATGGAAAGCGGTTGCCGCATCGAGATTGCGCCTCCGACAGGTCGCCTTCAAAAGGGACGGGAGATTAGCTTGGCTCCTGCTGGCTCGCCAGCAGATCCGGCTGGAGCCGGATGCCTTCGCGTTACAGCTCGCGGCCGAGCAGCTCCTCCTCGAAAGGAAAGGTCGAGATAAGCTCGACCCCGCGCTCGGTCACCACCACCTCTTCCTCGAGCTTCACGCCCTCCTCGCCGCCGACCTCGCCGATGTAGCTCTCGATGCTCAGCACCATGCCCGGCTCGATGACGCCCTCTCCGGCAAACTCTCCGAAGTCCGCCTTGTGGGCGATGAAGGGCGCCTCGCCGTGCATCCCGGTGCCGTGAATGATCGAAGGATACCTTCGGTCGAAGTAGCGCTCCGGGATCGGCCAGGCCCGTTCGGCCACCTCGCGAAAGGTCATTCCGGGGCGGATAATGGACATGTTGTGCTGCACCTGCTCGTAGGCGCGCCGATAAAGCTCGCGCTGCCGGCCGCTCGGGCGGCCCGGGCCGCAATGAAAGGTCCGCGAAAAATCCGAGTAGTATCCGAAGCAACCGATGGTATCGGTGTCGAGCGCCACCAGCTCGCCGGCCCTCACCTTCTTGGCGCTCGCTTCGTTGAACCAGGGATTGGTCCGCGGCCCGGAGCTTAGC
>JBOHKJ010000018.1:0-7755 GCA_050728975.1 Kiloniellales bacterium
TTGTCCGGCGTGAAACAGCCGAGCCCGCCCGAGGGCTCCTTGTTCTTGTAGAGCCCGATCTTCCCCTCGAACCGCTTCTGGCAATGGGCCAGCATCGCTTGTCGGTAATGAGCAAGCCGTCGACATCGGAATAGAGCGGCGCGTCGGTGTCGGCGTGGATCACCGGCGGCATCTTGCCGTCGTTGGTCTTGTGGATGTTCGGGTCGGGGCCGCATTGATAACGCTATCGAACAGCCGTTGGCTTTCCGCTATCACCAGGACATCGTCGCCCGATCCGCGCCCGCTGGCCCTGAGGCGCTGCGCCAGATGATAAGCGGTGCTGACCCCGTGAATGCCGGCACCGACGACGGCAAACTCGATACTGGGCGGAATAGCCATGGCGCTGTGCGACACCCCTTTGGCACGGGTTGTTTCAGACCGGGAGCGTGTCAGCCGCAACATTGCGGCCCGCACCCCAGCCGGCCCCTTCCGCACATCGGCCAAGCATTGCGATAGCCATTGGCCCCAATGCAATCCAATTTCGACCGAGGACGATCCGCTATGCTTCCAACGCCGCCCCAACCGTATGACCCTGGAATCGCCACCTATTCCGAGCCACCGTGGGTCACCCCCCTCGCCCTCCCGTAGCCGATCGGCCAGTGAACAATGTCACAGCGGGCGCGCTGGCGCGGGCTCACCATCGGTCACTCGATCAAGGCGCTGGGCCTAAGGGCAGCGCCAAGGAGCGCGCAGATGACCGACCTACCGAGCCGCTGGGCCCCTATTGCCTCTGGCACTGCCGAGGCGCATGATTACCGCACCACTTCCAGTACGCCTAGACCAGGGACAGTCAAAGTTCACGGCTGCGCCATTGCGCAATGGTGCGGGGAGGGGAAGCGTAAAATGGCACGCAAGCGTCGCCGGGCAATCGGTGGCTTGGCAGTCGCGGTCGGAATCGCGGCCAGCGGGCTGCAGGCTCCAGCCTTTGGCGCATCGGACGACCTGGAGATCGCGCTCAATCTCGCGAACATGCTCCGTGCCGCCCGGGCCGTCATCTCGAGCAACCAGGCTTTGATCAACGATCCGTCGGTCGGCGACAAGCAACTGACCGGCAAGGTCGTTGTCGAGAAGGCTATCGTCGGCTACCAGGAGGTGACGCACAAGAGCCCGGAGAAGATCGACCCGAGCTCGCGGGAGGGCAGGCTTCTGTCGGCTCAACTGGCGGCCATCGCCGAGGTGATGGACGAGAATCAGGATACGATCAATATGAAGGGGGTCGGGTTCAAAGGCTTCGTGCCGGCCGTTTTCGCCCGGCTGGTCAACGAGCGTTTCGAGGAGAAGGTCGGCGACCAGGCGCATATAAAGGTAACCGCGCCACCCGGCTTGATTCGCAATCGCAAGGCACGGCCGGACAGCTGGGAAACAGAGCTCATCGAAACCAAGCTGATGTCGCCGGACTGGCCGGCCGGACAAATGGTGTGGGCCGAAGCGAAGAGCAGCGGACGCGAGGCCTTTCGCGTCATGGTGCCGGAATACTACACCCAGGGGTGTCTCTCCTGTCATGGCGAACCGAAGGGCGAGATCGACATCACCGGCTATCCTAAAGAAGGCGGAAAGCTCAACGATCTCGGTGGCGTGATCAGCGTTGCACTTTATCGCTGACCGCGCGGTCGCAGCCGGCACCGCGCAGATTTGAGAAGGGCCACCTTCTTAGGGACGACATGTCTCGCTTTTCGATTCTGACGCGGTTGATCTTTCTCTCTGCCGTCCTCTTGGGCGTTCTGGTCGCTACCAACGCATACTTGAACCACAAACTGTTGCAGAACGCCGAAGCGGTCGACGAAGAAGCCGGCTTCGTCACCGTCCTCAAGTCAGCAAACGCGGCAAACAAGTCCTTCGGCGACCTAAAGTACTGGCTGACGGACTATGCCGTCTCCCTGCTCGTGCGGTCCGAGGACGAAGCCATGGACGCGCGCGATGCGCTCCTCGCCGAGCTCAATTCCCTCGAGCCCTACGACCCGGAAACCGTCGCGGTGGTGCGCCAGGAAGTCGAGCTGCTGATGGACCAGGCCTTGAAAGCGGTCGACGCCTATACGGAAGATCAAAGGGTCGTCGGCAACGCGCTGATGGCAGGAAGCCGCGGACACATCGAGACCATCGACGAGCGCCTGGCGGCGCTCGTCAACAGAGCCGAGGCGGAGGCCGTGGCGAAGGGCAATGTGGCTGTACAGGGTGCGAAGAGCGCTGCCTCGCTTTCGATCGTCATCATTGTCTTGGCGGGTATTCTCAGCCTGGCGCTGACCTATCTGGTGCTGCGTTCGATAACCCAGCCGCTGAGTCGCCTGGTCGCCGCCATGTCGGTTATCACCTCGGGCAAGCTCGATGTCGTTCTTCCGCCGGCCGGGCACGACGAGATCGGGGCGATGACACGAACCTTGGCGCTGTTTCGTGACAGCTTGGCGGAACGGGAAAGGCTATCGAGCGAGCGGCGACGAGCGGAAGAGGCGTTGCGACACGCAAAGACCCAGCTCACGGAGGCCCTGAAGGCCATTTCCGAGGGCTTCGCGCTCTATGACGCGGATGACCGCCTGGTAATCTGCAACAGCCGATATCGCGAGCTCTACAGCGGCCTCGACATCGCGATCGAGCCGGGCACGCACTATCGAGATATCGTTCGCTCGGCCGCCGAAGCGGGGCTGATCGTGGCGGCCAGGGGGCGAACCGACGCGTGGCTCGCGGGCCGGCTCAAGAAGCACCGGAGCCCGCCGGGACCCTACGAGCAGCAGCGCTCCGACGGGCGCTGGCTCAAGGTCAGCGAGCGCAAGACCGAAGACGGCGGAATCGTCGGAGTCTTCACCGACATAACCGAGTTGAAGTCGCGCGAGATGCAGCTCGGCGAACTGGTGAAAAACCTGGCCGAAGCGCGCGACCAGGCGGTGCAAGCGACAACGGCCAAGAGCTGGTTTCTGGCGAACATGAGCCACGAGCTCCGCACACCACTGAACGCCGTCATCGGCCTGACGGAGATGCTGGAAGAAGATGCGCGGGAGCTTGGGCACGACGATTTCCTGGAGCCGCTGCGGCGTATCTCGCGCGCCGGGAAGCACCTGCTTACGCTGATCAACGAGATACTCGACCTCTCGAAGATCGAGGCGGGCAAGATCGAGCTGCACATCGAGGACATCGACCTGGCGTCGTTGGTCCGGGAAGCGGCAAGAACGGCCCAGCCGCTGGCCTCGCAGAATGGAAATAAGCTCACGGCGACCTGCCCGGACGACATCGGAACCATTCGCGCCGACCCGACCCGGGTGCGCCAGATCGTCCTCAATCTCCTCAGCAATGCCTGCAAGTTCATCGAGAACGGCAGTATCGACATCGACGTCGCGCGCGACCGCACCGACGACAAAGGCTGGTCGACGATCTCCGTCACCGACACCGGCATCGGCATGACCCCAGAGCAGACCGAGCGGCTGTTCCAGGAGTTCAGCCAGGCCGACAACACGACGACCCGGAAATACGGCGGAACCGGCCTCGGTCTTGCCATCAGCCGACGCCTCGCCCGGCTCATGGGGGGCGATATCGCGGCGGCGAGCGCGCCGGGCGAGGGCTCGACCTTTACCCTTCGGCTGCCGATCGTCGTCGACGAGCGTATCGCCGCGCCACCTTGCGGCCCCGCCCCTCCGCCGCCGTTTGCCAGCACGGCGCCCGTTGCAAGGCACAAGAGCAACACCGTACTGGTGGTGGACGACGACCCGATCGTTCTCGACCTTATGCGGCGATTCCTCACGAAAGAGGGATTCGACGTGGTGACAGCCGAGCACGGCGAGGAGGGTCTAGGCCTTGCCCGGTCGCTGAAGCCGGCGGTGATCACCCTCGACGTGCTGATGCCCGGCTTGGACGGCTGGAGCGTGCTGCAGGAGTTGAAGGCGGATCCTGAGCTCGCTGCCATACCGGTTCTGATGCTGACCATCGTCGACGAAAAGAACAAGGGCTACAGCCTTGGCGCCTCGGACTATATGACGAAGCCGATCGACCGAAACCACCTCCGTGCCCTGCTGTCCAAGTATCGCTCCAACGGCACAGGCCGGCTCGTCATGATCGTCGAGGACGACGAGCCGACGAGATCCTACTTGCGACACACCTTGATAAGCGAAGGGTGGCAGGTGACAGAAGCCGCGAACGGACGAGAGGCGCTGGCGCTCTTGCAGGATGTTCGCCCCGATCTGATCCTGCTGGACCTCATCATGCCGGAGGTCGACGGCTTCGAGTTCCTGGCGGAGCGAGGCAAGACACCCGGATTGCGCAGCATACCCGTCATTGTCGTGACGGCGGCCGACCTTACGGAAGAGGATCATCGACGGCTGAACGGCGGGGTCGAGAAGGTGCTGAGAAAATCCCCGTCTAACCGCGACCAGCTCCTCGAGGAACTGCGCGACCTCGTCAGCCAATACGTCCGCAAGGCTAGCGCCGGGAGCGCCACCGTTCGATGACCAAGATCCTCTACGTCGAAGACAACGAGGACAACGTCTACATGCTCACGCGACGCCTTGCTCGTCATGGCTACGACGTCATCGTGGCGGCCGACGGCGAGCAGGGAATCGACATGGCGAAGTCGGAGTTGCCCGCGCTCATCCTCATGGATCTCAGCCTGCCGGTCCTGGACGGGTGGGAAGCGACGCAACGTCTCAAGGCCAGTCCAGCCACTGCTCGCATTCCGATCATCGCGCTGTCGGCCCACGCCATGCCCGCCGACCGGGAGAAGGCGCTCGCCGCAGGCTGCGACGACTACGACACCAAACCTATCGAGCTAACGCGCCTGCTCGAGAAGATCCAAGCTCAGCTGCAAAGAGCGCAAGCTCATGAATGACACGACAGCAGCATCGATCCTGGTCGTCGATGACAACGAGGACAATCGCTACACCCTCGTAGAGCGACTGAAGCGGCTTGGATACAGCAGCATCGAGACGGCCGAAAACGGCCGACAGGCGCTGGAGATGCTGGCCGAGCGCAACTTCGACACCCTACTCCTGGACGTCATGATGCCGGGGATCAATGGCTACGAGGTTCTCGAGCGGCTGCGCGGCGACGCGAAAATGGGGGAAGTTCCGGTCATCATGATATCAGCGGTCGACCAGCTGGAAAGCGTGGTTCGTTGCATCGAGCTGGGCGCCGAGGATTATCTCTTCAAGCCGTTCAACGCCGTCTTGTTGAAGGCGCGTCTTGGCGCCTGCCTCGAGAAGAAACGGCTACGCGACCGCGAACGCGAACACCTGAAGGAGATCGAGCGGCAGCGGCGCAAGGCCGACGATCTACTCCACGTCATCCTGCCCGCCCAGGCGGTGCAGGAGCTCAAAGCCCGGGACCGTGTCGAGCCCAAGCGGCACGATAACGTCGCGGTGCTGTTTTGCGACATCGTTGATTTCTCGCCCTACTGCGACGGCCACGATCCCGAGGAGGTGGTAGCCAATCTGCAGCGGCTAGTCGAGGCCTTCGAGACCGTCGCGGAGCTCCACAACATGGAGAAGATCAAGACTGTCGGCGATGCTTTTCTTGCCACGGCGGGACTTCTTAGGGCAAACGACGACCCGGTCTATTCCTGTGTCCGCTCCGCCTTTCGCATGATCGACGCGGCGCGGCGACTGCCGGCGGCGTGGGAAGTACGCGTCGGCATTCACAGCGGCACGGTGGTGGCCGGCGTCGTCGGCCACAGGACCTTCTCTTTCGACCTCTGGGGCGACACGGTCAATCTCGCGCAGCGGCTTTCGACCCATGGCGAGCCGGGGTCGGTCAATCTGAGCGCCGCCGCCTGGCGAGCGGTTGCGGAGCGCTGCAGCGGACAAGCGCTCGGGCGCATACCGCTGAAAGGCCTGGGCGAGGTGGAATTGTTCCAATGCACCGCGGCGCAGTCGTACGCAGGCGAGGGCGCTGCTTGAACTAGCCGCCTCTACGGCGATCGCATCCGGCCCGGATCGGCTCTACGGTGCCGCGGCCTCTCCGACGCGCCGCCGCGCTGCCGTACGGCGGGCCCTCGAAAGCTGAAGCCCAGCGACGCCCGCCGCCGCCGCCAGCGCAAGGCCGATCGGAATGAGCGGCGATGGCTGGTCGGTTTCTTCCATCACCGCCACAACTTCGTAGCCGGGTTCGAGCCCGATCCGCTTGGCGTAAGAGCCGAAATCGACGGTGGAGATCATCACAGAGTCGCCGGTTGGCATCGCACCCAAACCGATCGCGCGCAGCCTCATCAGCGGCTCTGCGACCTCGCCGAGGGGGACGTTCACGGTCTTCCGCACGTCCTCGCCCATGATGTTCATGCCTTCCACGACAAAAGTAAGACGGGCCCCGGGCTCGGCCTCCTCCACCTTTGACAGGAACTCCCGCGCCGGAACCTCGACTCGCGGCGGCGTGATCTGGTTGAGCCACCAGTCGGGACGGAACAGCGTGAAGCAGGCGAGGAGCAGGATGGCGCTTTCCCACAGCCGGCTCCTGATCATGAAATAGTTCATGCTCGCCGCGGAAAAAAGGAGGATGGCCGTGAGCGAAATCAGGGCGACCCAGAGGATCTCCGCCCAGCCTTCCACGTCGATCAGCAGCATCTGCGGGTTGAAGATGAAGACGAACGGCAGAATGGCGGTGCGCAACGAATAGAGCGCGCCCTGGAAGCCGGTGGCGATCGGATCTTCCTTCGAGATCGCGGCGGCAGCGAAAGCCGCCAGCCCGACCGGCGGCGTGATATCGGCCATAATGCCGAAATAGAACACGAACAGGTGTACCGCGATCAGCGGGATCGCCAATCCTGCCTGAGCCCCCAGTTCCACCACGACCGGCGCCATCAGGGTGGCGACGAGGATATAATTGGCCGTGGTCGGGATGCCCATGCCGAGAACGAGGCTGATCGCTGCGATCAGCACCAGCATGACGATGACGTTGCCCCCCGAGATGAACTCGACGAGCTCCGTCATCATCAGTCCGAGGCCGGTCAGCGTGATCGTGCCGACGACGATACCGGCGGTGGCGGTCGCGATAGCGATGCCGATCATGTTGCGCGCACCGAGCGCCAGCCCGTCGACGAGGTCATCGCCAGCGGCGCGGACAGCGACCGGCAGATCCTGTTTGCGGAAGAGTGCAAGCAGCGGCTTTCGGGTGACGACGATGCCGATGATCGCCACGGTCGCCCAGAAGGCGGAAAGGCCCGGTGAAAGCTGCTCGACCATCAAGCACCACAGCAGGACGACGATCGGGATGATGAAATCGAGCCCGGTCCGGGTCACCTCCCAGGCCCGGGGCAGATGGACAATCGGCGCGTCGGGATCGTCGAGCTCCAGATCGGGGTAGCGCCCCGCGTACCAGACAGTGGCGACATAAAGACCGACACCGAGAGCGCCGACCAGCCATGGCGCCGAATCGCCGAAGGCAAGCCGGATCGCGAGAATGCCGTAATAGAGCAGGCAGACTACAAGGATGGTACCGGCGACCCCGAGACCCGTCCGCAAGAGCCGCACGCGCGTCTCCATCTTCTCCCGCGGGATTGGCTGGAGGTCGGCCTTAAGCGCTTCGAGATGAACCAGGTAGAGAAGCGCGATATAGGAGAAGACCGCCGGCAACAACGCGTGCATGACGATCTCGGAATAGGGGATGCCGACATACTCGACCATCAGAAAAGCGGCCGCGCCCATGACCGGCGGCATGATCTGGCCGTTGATCGAGGCCGACGCCTCGATCGCTCCGGCCTTCACGCCGGAAAGCCCGGTCCGCTTCATCAGCGGAATGGTGAAGATG
>JBOHKJ010000019.1:0-2025 GCA_050728975.1 Kiloniellales bacterium
CCCGCGTCCCTCGATCAGCCTGACAGCCTCGAGCTTGAACTCTCGCGTAAACTTCCGCCGTTCCATGATCCACCTCCGGTTCCATCAAAACACCTAACTCGGTGTCTTCGAAACCGGCAGCAGGCCACACCGATTCGATTCTTTAGAAACGCGCTCTAGGTTACGAAGAGCAACACCAAAATCAGCAGCACCAGCAGCAAAGCCGGAATCCAGACGACGGGCTTCAGACCGCCGCCGACTGCCGGTGGCATCTGCGGCGCCGGCGCGGGCTCTTCGACTATGGCGCCCGGCGCGGTCTCCTCAGTCGCCGCGGCGGCTGGCTCCGCCGCCGGGCCGGCGACCGCGGTCGCGAAACGGGCGAAGAAGTCGTCGGCCATCTTCCGCGCTGTGCCCTCGATCAGGCGTGAGCCGATCTGGGCCAGCTTGCCGCCGACCTGGGCGTCCACCGTGTAGCGGAGCAGGGTGGCCCCTCCGTCCTCCTCCAGGTTCACCTTGGCGCTGCCCTTGGCGAAGCCAGCGCCGCCGCCCTGGCCTTCGCCGCTGATGGTGTAGGCCTTGGGAGGATCGAGGTCGGAGAGCGTTACCTTGCCGGCGAAGCGGGCCGAGACCGGCCCGACCTTGGTGCGCACCTTGGCGGCGAACTGGTTGTCGGCGGTTTTCTCGATCTCCTCGCAACCCGGGATGCTGGCCTTCAGCACCTCGGGATCGTTCAGGCCACGCCATACCGCCTCGCGGTCGGCTTCGATCCGTCGCTCCCCAGTGAGTTGCATGGAGAATCCCCTAGGCTGTCCGTGCTCGCTGCAGGAAAGCTAATCAGCCGGGAGGAGCAGCGCAAGAAAGCGCCGGGATGCGCGCTACCGTCCCGGCTAGAGCGGAGTCTGTCACCGGGCTGCTCAGCCGCCGAGGAACAGCCGCCCGACCTGCGGATCTTTCAGGAGTTCGTCGCCGGGGCCGGCTAGCGCCACCGAGCCGGAAACCAGCACGTATCCGAGGTCGGCGAACTCGAGGCCTTTCTTGGCGTTCTGCTCGACCAAGACGATGGTCTTGCCTTCGTTGTGCTGCAAATCGTCGAGAATCTCGAATACCATGTCGATAAAGCGGGGCTCGAGGCCGATCGACGGTTCGTCGACCAGCAGAACCTCGGGGTTCATGATGAGGGCGCGGGAGATCTCCAGCAGACGCCTTTCCCCGCCGGAGAGCGTTCCGGCCCGGTTATGGCGCCTGTCGCCGAGGCGGGGGTACTTGTCGAAGACTCTTTGGGTGGACTGCTTGGCTTCGCTTTGGCGATTTTTGAGATAGCCACCCATCAGCAAGTTTTCCTCGACCGTCATGTCGGGAAAGACCGAGTTGTCCTGCAGGATATAGGCGGCGCCCGCGCGTCGCAGCTTGTCCTTGGGCGAGAGGCGGGTGACGTCGGTTTCGACGATTCTAATCGTGCCGTCGTAGATGTTGGTGAAGCCGAAGATGGAGTGGAGGACAGTCGACTTACCAGCGCCGTTGGGGCCGATCAGGCAGAGCGATTGACCCTTGCCGACGTAGAGGTCGAAGTTGTGGAGGATCTCCATCTTGCCGTAACCGGAGCGCAACCCTTCGATCGTCAGCAGCGGTTCGCCGGCAACGAGACTCCTTAGGCGATCGCGTCCCGGCCCCCCGCCAGCCAGCGCCTCGGCCTGGCGGGTGACTTCGTCGACAGACATGACGGTTTCCACGCTGCCAAGGCCGTGACCGCGGGTCCGTTTCCTTTCGGTTGCGGATTTTCCGGAGGAGGGGTCCATTCTCGCCTCGCTCCTAGTGCGCGCCGAGGTAGGCGTCGATGACGCGCTGGTCGTTCTGAATCTCGGCCGGCAGGCCCTCGGCCAAAAGCTCGCCGTGAGCCAGGCAGTAGATGCGCTCGGCCAGATTCATGATGACGCGCATGTTGTGTTCGATAACCAGCAGCGTGATGCCAAGATCGGCATTGGCGCGCTTCAGCCGCTCGATCAGGCCATTGATCAGCGTCGGGTTGATGCCGGCCGTCGGCTCGTC
>JBOHKJ010000020.1:0-40010 GCA_050728975.1 Kiloniellales bacterium
GTCCTGTGGCGCCACCACGTGGGCCGCGGTCTCGGCCCCTGCCGGATGGTCGGCGTTTGCCGGCTCCTCTGGTGCGACCGGGTCGGGGTCGGCCAGCGAGACTTCGCCCTGTTCGTCGGGTTGCCCCGGCGGCGGCTCTGCGGTGGGTGACAGGAACGCGTAGTAGGCGCCGCCGGCCATCGCGCCAACATAGAGCAGCCAAGCGAATACGAGCACGATCAGCCCGCTGCCTAGCCGCCGCGGGGGCCTGACGTCTTTCGCCAAGCTCGAACCTCTCCGGGCCCCAGGCGCTCGTGCTGCCGCCCGCTAGTTGATCGCCCGCCCTCGGAACAAGGCGACTCCGCGCAGCAGGTCGACTGCTCGGGCCAGCTGATAGTCCGACGGGACCTGATCGGCAGCCTCCGCCTCGGGTGCCGATTCGTCCGGCGCGGGAGCCGGAGTCCCTTGTGGTGCGCCGTTGCCGCCGCCGTTGTCGAGCGCGCCGCGCAGGTCGGCTTCGCGTGTCCGCGGCCGGCCATTGTCGATCAACTCGAGCTTTGCCTCCTCTACCCGGATGTCGGGCTCGATGCCCGTCGCCTGGATGGAGCGGCCCGAGGGCGTGTAGTAGCGGGCGGTGGTGAGCCGCATCGCGCCGTTTCCAGAGAGCGGGATGATGGTCTGCACCGAGCCCTTGCCGAACGAGGGCGTGCCCATGACGACCGCGCGCCCGTGATCCTGCAGCGCGCCGGCCACGATTTCCGAGGCCGAGGCCGAGCCGCCGTTGATCAGGACGACGACCGGCTTGCCGTCGATCAGATCGCCGCTCCGGGCATTGTAACGTTGCGAATCTTCGGTTTCGCGGCCGCGTGTGGAAACGATTTCGCCCTGGTCCAGGAAGGCGTCGGAGACCGAGATCGCCTGATCGAGCAGACCGCCGGGATTGTTGCGCAGGTCGATCACTATGCCGACCAGCTTGTCGCCTAGCTCGGCCTTGAGCTCCTGAATTGCCTGTTCGAGTCCCGGGGTCGTCAACTCGTTGAAGGTAGTGATACGAACGTAGCCGACCTCGCCCTCGCTGCGGCTGCGTACCGACTGGATCTTGATGACGTCGCGCGTTACCACGACGTCGAAGGGTTCGGTGTCGCCGCGCCGGATTGTCAGCTTGAGATCGGTGCCGACCGGTCCACGCATTTTCTCGACTGCATTGGACAGCGTCAGGCCGACGACGGGCTCATCGTCGAGATGGGTGATCAGATCGCCCGCTTTGACGCCGGCGCGGAAGGCCGGAGTGTCGTCGATCGGGGAGACGACTTTGATCAGGCTGTTCTCCATCGTGACCTCGATGCCCAGGCCCCCGAACTCTCCGCGGGTTTGCACGCGCATGTCGCGGAAGTTCTTTGGATTGAGATAACTCGAGTGAGGATCGAGGCGCTCCAGCATGCCTTCGATCGCGTACTCGATCAGCTGCTCGTCGCTGACCTGTTCGACATAGTCGGCGCGCACCCGTTCGAAGACGTCGCCGAACAGCTTCAATTGCCGATAGGTCTCGGAGCGGTCATCTTGCGCTCCGATGCTCATCGGGACGATCGTAACGATGGCGGCCAGAACGGCCGCGATTTGCCACCTGCGCATCAGCCTTGCACCTTATCGTCAGTCCGCGCGATCCAAGGCAGCGGATTGATCGGCTGCCCAGCACGGCGGAGTTCAAGATAGAGCCGCGGAGTTCCGTTCTGCGGCGCTCCAAGTCTGCCGACGGCCTCGCCGGCCAGTACCCACTGGCCCACGGCGACGTCGATCCGTTCGAGTCCGGCCAAGAGACTATGATATCGCCCGCTGTGTTCGATGATCAAGATTAGCCCGTAAAGCCGAAACGGGCCGGCATAGACCACCTGCCCGTCATACGGCGCCACGACTTGGGCCTTTTCGCGGCCCTCGAGGGTAATTCCCTTGGCGCTGCTCTCGCCTTCGCTGGCCTCGCCATAGCGGGTCAGCAGCCGTCCGCGTACCGGTAGGACCAGGCTGCCCGGCTGCTCGCCGAAAGGGCGTATCGCGGACGGCGGAATCAGATGCGCGCTCTGGGTAGAGGGCTCGGCGGCGGGCGGATCGTTCTCCTTCGCGGTCGATCCGCGCTTCAGGCGCTCGGCTTCGGCAGCCTCCGCCTGCAGGCGTTCCGCTTCGGCCCCGCGTTCCAGCCGTACCATCAGGTCGCGCAGATCGCGTGCCTCCTTGGCCAGGCGATTGGCGCGCGCGCGAGCCGCCGCCAGTTCTTGGTCGGTCGCCTTCTGGGCGGCCTGCTTGCGCTCGATCAGTGCGCTCAGGACCGCCTGCTGCTCGGCCAGCTTGGCAGCGGCGCTCTCCTGTTGGGTGCGCTGTCGCGCGACTGCGCGCCCGAGGCTGGCGAGCTCGGCGAGTTCGCTGTTGAGTCGCTCCGCTCGGGTCTCCAACGCCGGTACGGCAGCGCCCAATAGCAAGGCGCTGCGCGCAGTATCGATCGGCGGCGCGGGCTGGATCAGCAGAACCTCACGCGGCTGCAGTGCGAGGCGCTGAAGCGCCGCCAGCGTGAACTGCAGCTGCGAGCGTTGATCGGCGAGCTGCTCGCGCTTCGTCGCCTCTTCGCGCTCCAGAGCAAGGAGCTCGGCCTCAATCCCGGTCAGCCACTCCTCCTGCTCCTGAGCGATCTTCGCCGCGCCGATGATCTCTTTGCTAAGACGCTCGATTTCTTCGCCGAGAGCCTTGGATTGGCGGGCCAGCGCATCGGCCTTGGCGCGATCCTGGTCGAGGCGCTCCTGGATCTGCTCCAGATTGTCTCCGGCGGCGACCGCGGGCTGCGGCACTGCCAACGCCAGCAGCGCGACAGCGATGGCGGCCGCGAGGCTTCGACTCGCTCGGAGGCTGGAAAATCTCATTCCGCCGCAGCCTCGCCGGCAGCGTCGCTGAGCAGCGACCGGCCGGCCATCTCGCTCGGCTGCGGCAATTTCATCAGCGCCAGCAGAGTCGGCGCGATGTCGGCCAGCCGCCCGTCGGAGAGCTTCGCAGCCCGGCCCGTTGCGCCGACCAGGATCAGCGGCACTTTGTTCATGGTATGGGCGGTGTGCGGCTGCTTGCTAACCTCATCGGTCATCTGCTCGGCGTTGCCATGATCGGCGGTGATCAGCAGTGCGCCGCCGGCCCGCTCGATCGCTTCGGCGACGCGGCCCAGACAGCGGTCGACGGTCTCGACGGCGACGATCGCCGCCTCGAGCTTGCCGGTATGGCCGACCATGTCGCCATTGGCGTAGTTGACCACGATGAGATCGAATCGGCCGCTCTCGATCGCCTCCACTAGCCGGTCGGTCAGCTCCGGCGCCGACATCTCGGGCTTCAGGTCGTAAGTCGCGACCTTGGGCGAGGGAACGAGGATGCGCTCCTCGCCGGGGAAGACCTTTTCGCGGCCGCCGTTGAAGAAGAAGGTGACGTGGGCGTATTTCTCGGTCTCAGCGAGGCGCAGCTGCTTCAAGCCGCGCTCGGCAACCACTTCGCCAAGAGTCCGGGTCAGGTCCTGGGGCGGGAAGAGCGCCGAGAGAAAGGGCGCCAGCTCCGCGCCGTAGGCGGCGAGACCCAGTGCGCCGACGAACGCGATCTGCTTGCTGCGACGGAAGCCGTCGAACCTTGGATCGAGCAGGGCGGCCAGAATCTGCCGCGCCCGGTCGGCGCGGAAGTTGCCCATCACGATCCCGTCGCCGTCCTTCATGCCGCGATAGTCCCCGATTGCGGTCGGCAGCACGAACTCGTCGTGGACTTGCTTACGATAGCTCTGCTCGACCGCCGCCAGCGCGCTTGGCGCCCGCTCGCCGTCGGCGGAGACCAGCGTGCCGTAGGCGAGCGCCGTGCGCTCCCAGCGCTTGTCGCGATCCATGGCATAGTAACGGCCGCTTACCGTCGCGACGGTCGCCTTGGGCGCCTCGGTCGCAAAGCGTTCCAGATATCCGAGCGCGCTTTGGGGCGGCGTGTCGCGGCCGTCGAGGAAGGCGTGGACCGCGACCGGCACCCCGGCCGCAATGATGGTGTTGGCGAGCGCCGCCAGGTGGCGCTGGTGGGAGTGGACCCCGCCCGGCGAGAGCAGGCCCAAAAGATGAGCGGTGCCACCGCTGGCCTTGAGCTCGGCGGTCATGTCTTGGAGGGCGGGCAGCTCGGCCAGCCGCCCCTCGTCGACCGCCCGGTCGATGCGTGGCAGATCCTGCAAGACGACCCGCCCGGCGCCGAGGTTCATATGGCCGACCTCGGAATTGCCCATCTGACCGGCCGGCAGGCCTACCTCATGCTCCGAGGCGTCGATCAGGGCATGGGGGACATTGGCATAGAAGCGGGCCAGAACCGGGGTGCGGGCCAGCCGGATCGCGTTATGGGCGCTCGGGCCGGCTTCGCCCCAGCCGTCGAGCACACAGAGCACGACCGGGCGCGGAGCCTGGGACTTAACCATGGCGCATATATAAGGGATTGGGCGGGGTGGGGCGAGGGGACAAGGGGGCAGGCCTAGTCACGATGGTAGGGATGTCCGCTCAGAATGGCCTGGGCCCGGTAAAGTTGTTCTAAAAGCATCACCCGGACCAGCAGGTGCGGCCAAGTCAGGGTGCCGAAGGCGATCCGCCGCTCGGCCCGCTTCCGAAGGCGCTCAGCCAGCCCATCCGCGCCGCCAATCACGAATGCCAGCTCGGCCACCCCGCCGTCCCGAAGGCCCGCCAGTAGGGCCGCGAGGTCGCGGCTTGTAAGGCTCTCGCCGCGCTCGTCCAGTGCGATTACGCGGGCCCTCGGGGGCAGTGCCGCCTCCAGCAGACTGGCTTCACGCTCGGTCAGTTCATCCGCGGAGAGACGCCCGCGTTGCTCGACCTCCTTCACGACCGGCCGACCGAACGGGCCTCGGGCGAGGCGCTTGGCGTAGTCGTCGCCGAGCGCCTGGAGCGGGCCGGCCTTCATCCGGCCGACGGCGGCAATAGTAATGCGCAAGGGCTAAGGTCCCTTTGCGGAAGGTCGGAGCCGTAGGCTGGAGCGGGCCATGGGCTATGAGTCAAGCCTTCGGCCGCCTGACAGCCAGATGCCGACCGGCTTCAGGCCCAGCCGGTGACCGCGTGACCCTTGTCGTCGCCGGCCAAGTCGCCGCTTTCCAGATTGCTCGCGGCCAACTCCTCGCCCCACATCTTTTCCAGCGCGTAAAAGGCGCGCACTTCCGGGCGGAAGAGATGGACGATAATGTCGCCGCCGTCGATCAGCACCCAATCGCTTCGCGACCCGCCTTCCGGCGTGACACCAACGATCCCGGCGGATTTCAGTTCCTCCGACAGATGCTCGGCCATGGATGCCAGATGTCGCTGCGACGTGCCGCTGGCGATCACCATGAAGTCCGCGATGCTGGATTTTCGGGCTAGGTCGATGACGACTAGGTCTTCGGCCTTGTCGTCTTCAAGCGAGGTCGTAATCGCGCGGAGGAGATGCTTGCTCGCTGCAAGCGCGTCCTCGACTGGGGTCCCGCGCGCGCGCAGTTTGGGGACCGCCTTGGCTCTTTCCCTTATGGTCCTTTCGCTCCTCTGCTCGGTTGCGGCCGCCCTTGGCCGGCCGACCCGGTGCCTTCCTTCCGCCGGGCGCGGATCGCGGTTGCCGACTGGGGGTTCAACCTACCGTGGATGAACATCCAGGCCGGCGGCTTGTGCCCCGGAAGAGCCTTGGCGCGTTTGGCGCCGAAACGCTGCCGGGCGAAACGCCTAGCCGATTTTGCGGCCAATGCCCTTAAAGAATAGGTAGGGCGGTCGAAGACCGCAACGGGAAGTAAGTGAAATATCGATGTCCAATTCTGCCAGTGACTTATCTGGATCAGGTTGTCGGCACCCATTAACCAAACGAAATCGACTCTGGGGAAGCGGCGCAGCAGCGCCTTGAGGCTGTCGGCGGTATAGCGCGTGCCGAGCCTGGTCTCGAGCGCGGACACGCGGATCCGGGGATGCCGCGCCGCTCTGCGCGCCCCATCGAGGCGCTTTGCGAGCGGTGCCATGCCGTTGGCGTCCTTCAACGGATTTTGCGGCGAGACCAGCCACCAGACCTCGTCGAGCCCGAGCTTCGCCAGCGCCAGGCGGCTGATTGCGCGATGGCCTTCGTGGGCCGGATTGAAGGAGCCGCCGAGAAGTCCGACGCGAAAGCGCGGCGGCGGCAGGAAGCCGCCGAGCGCGGCGGCCAGGTCGGCGGAGCTGGGCAGCGCTCGGCTCAGGGCCGAACCTGGCCCGTGCCGCGCACCAGGTTCTTGTAGCTGGTGAGCTGTTCGGCACCGACCGGCCCGCGGGCGTGCAGCTTGCCTGTCGAGATGCCGATCTCCGCGCCCATGCCGAACTCGCCTCCGTCGGCGTACTGGGTGGACGCGTTGTGGAGCACGATCGCCGAATCGACCGCCGCCAGGAAACGCTCGGCGGCCGCGGAGTCGTCGGTGACGATCGCGTCGGTGTGGTGCGAGCCGTGACGATTGACGTGCCGGATCGCCTGCTCAAGGTCGTCAACCACCTTGACGGCGATGATCGGCGCCAGGAACTCGCGTTCCCAGTCGCCGGCTTCCACCGTGCGCGCCGCAGGATAGAGCGCGCGCGTCTCCTCGTCGCCGCGCAGCTCGCAGCCGGCGGCGGCGAGATCGTCGAGGATCGGTTTCAAGTAGGTCTTGGCGACGGCGCGATCGATCAGCACCTTCTCGGTTGCCCCACAGACGCTGACGCGACGCATCTTGCCGTTGAGCACGATCTCGCGCGCCATCGTCAGGTCGGCTTTGGCGTGGACGTAGGTGTGACAGTTGCCGTCGAGGTGGGCCAGCACCGGGATGCGGCTCTCGCGCTGGACGCGCTCGATCAGCCCTTTGCCGCCGCGCGGAACGATGACGTCGATGAAGTCGCTCATGGCCAGCAGCAGGCCGACCGCGGCGCGGTCGGCGACCGGCACCCGCTGCAGCGCGTCTTCGGGCAAGCCGGCGGCTTTGAGACCGGCGCGCAGGCAGTCCAGAATCGCCCCGGCGGAGGCGAAGGATTCCGAGCCGCCGCGCAAGATCGCGGCATTGCCGGCCTTGAGGCAGAGGCCGCCGGCGTCGGCGGTCACGTTGGGCCGGCTCTCGTAGACGATGCCGATGACACCGAGCGGGACCGAGACGCGGGCGATGTCGAGGCCATTGGGCCGCGTCCAGCGGGCGATCTCGCGTCCCACCGGATCGGGCAGCGCAGCGACCTCTTCCAGGCTGCGCGCCATGGCTTCGATGCGCTCGGAGTCGAGCAGCAAGCGGTCGGCCATGTGGGACGCCAAACCCTTCTTCCTTGCGGCCTCGAGGTCTTCGGCATTGGCGGCAAGGAGCCCGTTGTCGGTGGCGCGGAGCGCCTCGGCGGCGGCTCGCAGCGCTTTGACTTTGGCTGCCGGCGCGGCCTCGGCCATCTCGTCGGCGGCGGCTTTGGCGGCCTGCCCGAGCGTCGTCATCGCCGCTTCGAGGGTGGCGGCGGCGTTCGTCTCGAGGGTGGCGGTTTCAGCGCTCATGCGGTCGCTCTAGAACAGCACCAGATCGTCGCGATGAATCAATTCCTCGCGGCCACGGTAGCCTAGAATAGTCTCGATTTCACGGCTCTTGTAGCCGAGGATACGCGCCGCATCGCCGGCCGAATAGGCGATCAGGCCGCGCCCGATCTCGCGCCCCTCGTGATTGCGGATCGCCACCGCATCGCCCCGCTCGAAGCTGCCGGAAACGGCCGTGACGCCGGCCGGCAGCAGGCTCTTGCCGGATTTGAGGGCGGCGAGCGCACCTGCGTCGAGCGTCACCGCGCCGCTCGGCCGCAGCGCGCTGGCGATATAACGCTTGCGCGCCGTCATCGGCTCGACCTCGGAGAGGAACCAAGTGGCCCGGCCGCTCGCTTCCATGGCGCTCAACGGATTGAGCGTGCGGCCGTCGGCGATCGCCATGCGGCAGCCGGCCGAGACCGCAATTTTGGCAGCGATCAACTTGGTCACCATGCCGCCGGAGCTGTCGGCGCTCCCGACCTTGCCGGCCACGGCTTCGATCTCCGGCGTGATCGCGCTCACCTCGGGAATGAAGAGCGCGGACTCGTGCTTGCGCGGATCGGCACTGTAGAGACCGTCGATGTCCGACAGCAGCACCAGCGTATCTGCATTCATCATCGCGGCGACGCGCGCTGCCAGGCGGTCGTTGTCGCCGTAGCGGATCTCGCCGGTGGCCACCGTATCGTTCTCGTTGATGACCGGAATCGCGCCGAGCTGCAGCAGCTCGTTGAGCGTCGCGCGCGCGTTCAGGTGCCGGCGCCGCTCCTCGGTATCGTCGAGCGTCAGCAGCACCTGCGCGGCGGTCATGCCGTGGCGCGCCAGCGTCTCCTGATAGGCATGCGCGAGACGCACCTGGCCGACCGCGGCCGCCGCCTGCTTCTCCTCGAGTCGCAAGGCACCATGGCGCAGCGTCAGATGGCGACGGCCCACGGCGATGGCGCCTGAGGAGACCAGGATGATCTCTGTGCCGGCCTTCTTCAACGCGGCGACGTCGTCAGCGAGCGCATCGAGCCACTTGCGGTGCAGCGTTCCGGCCTCCTGCTCGACCAGCAGCACCGAGCCGATCTTCACCACCAGCCGCCTGGCGCTGGCGAGGCTGTGGCGCCGGCCGCTCACGACGGGATTCCGGTGCGGCTCGCGTGGACCGTCTCGCTCTGGTGCGTCTCGGCCGCGCGTCGTTCGGCGACCAGGCTCGCGAGCCGTCGCAGCAGCGGCCGCAGGCCCGCGCCGCTGACGCCGGAGATCGCGAAGACCTCCTGGCCGCTGGCCGTTTCGAGGGCCCGCTTGCGCTCCGCGACGGTCGCCTCGTCGAGCGCGTCGATCTTGTTGAGCGCGACCAGCTCGTGCTTCTCTTCGAGTCCGCTGCCGTAGGCGATGAGCTCGCCGCGCACGGTGCGATAGGCGGCGGCGACCGCCGCGGTCTCGGCCGTGCCGTCGACCAGATGCAGCAGCGCGGCACAGCGCTCGACATGGCCGAGGAAGCGGTCGCCAAGGCCGCTGCCTTCGTGAGCGCCTTCGATCAGGCCCGGGATATCGGCGATCACGAAGCTCGACTGATCGAGGCTGACCACGCCGAGGTTGGGATGGAGCGTGGTGAAGGGGTAGTCGGCGACCTTGGGCCGCGCGGCGGAAACCGCGGCGAGCAGCGTCGACTTCCCGGCATTGGGCAGGCCCACCAGCCCGATATCGGCGATCAGCTTCAAGCGCAGCCAGACCCAGCGCGCCTCGCCCGGCCAGCCGGGATCTGCGCGGCGCGGCGCGCGGTTGGTGGAAGATTTATAGTGGGTGTTGCCGAAGCCGCCGTCGCCGCCCTTGGCGAGCTTTGCCTGCTGACCGGCTAGGGTGAGGTCGGCGAGCAGCGTCTCCTTGTCCTCGGCCAGCACCTGGGTTCCGACCGGCACCCGCACCACCAATGTCGCGCCGGCCTTGCCGCTCTGGTTCTTGCCGCGCCCGTCGTCGCCGCGCTCGGCCTTGAAGTGCTGCCGGTAGCGGAAGTCGATCAGGGTGTTGAGGCCATCGACCGCCTCGATCACCACGTCGCCGCCGCGCCCGCCGTCGCCGCCGTCAGGCCCGCCGAACTCGATGAACTTCTCGCGCCGGAATCCGGCGCAGCCGTTGCCGCCGTCGCCGGAGCGCAGGTAGATCTTGGCTTCGTCGAGGAATTTCATGGCCGGGTCATCGGGTGTCGGTCTCTCGGGGCCGACAGCGTCCTGTCCCTATAACGTCGAACGAGAAAGGGGGAACGGCGCTGCCATTCCCCCTCGGGTTTCTCTCAAGCGTTGGGGCCCGCCGTCAGTTCGGCGGCAGCACCGAAACGAAGGTCCGGCCGCCGGTCTTGGTCTCGAAGGTCACTTGGCCCTCGGTGAGCGCGAAGAGCGTGTGATCGCGGCCCATGCCGACGTTCTGGCCGGGATGGAACTTGGTGCCGCGCTGGCGAACCAGGATGTTGCCCGGGACCACGATCTGGCCGCCAAAGCGCTTGACGCCAAGACGGCGTCCGGCGGAATCGCGCCCATTGCGCGAGGAGCCGCCTGCTTTCTTATGTGCCATGGCGCACTACTCCTTACTTCTTCTTGGCCGGAGTCTTCTTGGCGGCCGGCTTCTTCGGAGCGGCCTTCTTGGGCGCAGCTTTCTTCGCTGCCGCCTTCTTTGGCTCCGCCTTCTTGGCCGCCGGCTTCTTCGGCGCAGATTTCTTGGGCGCTGCCGCCTTCTTTTTCGGCTTCGCCTTGCCTTCGCTCGCTGTCTTCTTCGCTGCCTCGGCTTTTGCTTGCGCCGCAGCCAGGGTCTTCGCTTTGGTCATGATCTTGCGCGCCGTCGGCTGGCTCGGCTTGGCACCGTCGGTGAGGATTTCGGTCACCCGGATCAGCGTCAGGTCCTGGCGATGGCCGTTACGGCGGCGGTGGTTCTTGCGGCGCAGGCGCTTGAAGATAATGATCTTCTCGCCGCGGGTCTGCTCGACTACCTCGACCGCGACCGAAGCACCCTCGACGAAGGGCGCGCCGACGGTCAGGCCCTTGTCGTCGCCGACGGCCAGCACCGGTCCGAGCTGCAGCAGGTCGCCTTCGACGCCCTCCAGCTTCTCGACCTTGAGGAGATCTTCCGGGGCGACCTTGTACTGTTTGCCGCCGGTCTTGAGGACTGCGAACATGAGACCTGGACTTGGTTGCCGAGTGCTTCGTTGACGGTGCTGTCGCGAGGCGCAAAAAACATACGGGCCCTGCACGTCCGGGGCCCGCTTTCGGCGCCGGCGGACTATAGCGCCGCGGCTCTCGCTGTCAACGCCTTTCCCGGCCTGCCGAAGCCCAAATCCGGCTGCTTTCGCGGGTTTTCAAGCGCTGAGCCGGAGCGCTTGGGTGGCCGGGGCCTCGGCCTCGATTCCCTGCGCGAAAAGGCTCCCGCTGGCGGGCTCCCCCAGCATGACCAGGCGGCTGGCCTCGTTGCGGATCGGGGGCTCGAACCAAGCGAGGTCCATTCCCGAGCTGGCGATCGAATCGGCCAGTGCCGCAGCACGGTCGCGGCTGCCGGCGCCTCGCGGCCGGGCTCGGTAGGGCAGCTTCTGCCAGTGATTAGCGGCACAGACCGGGGCCTCCAGAACATAGGCGGCGGTTTCGCCTCGCTCGATGACGCATCCCTCGCCTTCGCGGGGGCCGGCCAGGAGAAAGATCGCCGGCAGCGCGATCGGCGTCTCGACCAGGCGCCGCTTGGCGTCGGCGTAGCTGGCGGCCTGCTCGAAGGTCTGGCGCAGCAGGTGAGCCGGCGGCAGCGCCCGGCGGCGCCAGACCTTTACCCGGTTGATCGCCCAGTCGAGGGTCAGAAAGGGGGTGGCGCTCGCCATCGGCGCCTGGTTGAAGGCGGCGGCGAAGCGCCCCGGGGCCAGGCCCTGGATCGCTCCAGCGAAGCCGGGCCAGGTGAGATTGATCCACTCGCCCGCGTGGCCGCGCTGGCGCGCCGCGACCAGATGGCGGCCGAGGCCGTCGAGCGGCCAGTCCAGCACCCGGACGAGGCGCATGCCGCCGCCGGGCGCGGCGACGACCCCGCTCGAGCAGCCCCATTCGTAGCTGACGTTGAGAAATCGGACTCCCGGGGTGCCGAGCGCCAGGGCCACCTCTTCGATCTCGCGGCGATATGGACTTGACGAGCAGGCTAGCCAGCGCGCCGAGAGCGCGTCGAAGAGTCCGATCAGCGACGGCCCATAACGTTCGGTGCCGGCGGCAAGCAGCGCGCGGGCGCGCTCGGGCTCGCGCGCCAGGAGCGCGGGCGCGCCGGCCTCCCCAATGTCGTGCAGCGGGATCGCCGGCAACGGCGAAGGTCGGGTGCTGTCGGGGCTCATGAGCGGGCAAGATGGCATCGGAGGTAAGCCGCGCCAAGGGCGAGGACCGATGGCCTCCCTTTCCTTGCAAGGCTCGCGACCTTCGGGCTACTGTCCGCCCGCCTCGAAAAGGCCGGCCCTTGCCCACCAGCGGCGAGCCCGCCGGTCGGGCCGGAGGGGTGCCGGAGCGGTCGAACGGGGCGGTCTCGAAAACCGTTGTGCGCGCGAGCGTACCGTGGGTTCGAATCCCACCCCCTCCGCCATTCTGCGTCTTCGGCTTCGTGCTTCGGCGTGACTATCGCCCGCGAACATGCAGGCGATAGGCCCTCAGGTCGCTACAGATAGCGCTGCAGGGCGGGGAGCGCCTGTTCGACGGCAGTCCGCCCTTCGGCGATCGTATCCTTGGCGCGATCGAACTCCAGCAATCCGACGTTGCGCAATCTCGGCAGCAGCATCACGTGCGGGGGCTCGCCGGCGAGGCGGGTGCGCGTGATCTGGTCCTGCATGATGTTGATCGAATTGGCGAGAACGTCGAAGTAGCCGGGCGTCGTCGGTCCGCGCCGCAGCAGCTTCGGCGCTATGAGCGAGGCCTGAACCCGAAGCCCGGCCGGCACCTGTTGCAGCAGGCGGCCGAGGAATTCGCCCGGGGAGCGCTTCGTCCCCTGTCTGATGTGCTCGCTGCTATCGCTCTCGAACCGCCGGCCAAGCAGCTCGCCGTTGAGATTGACCGCGATGACGACATCTGCCCCCAAGGCGCGGCAGGCCGACACCGGCACGGGGTTGACCAGCCCTCCGTCCAGCAGCCACCTGTCGCCAAGCCTGGCAGGGCTGATCAGGCCGGGAAGCGCGATCGAGGCACGGACGGCCTGGTCGATCGGCCCCTTTTGCAGCCAGACCTCGCGCCCGCTCACGAGATCGGTGGCGATCGCCGCGAACGCCTTGGGATAGCCCTCGATAGGGCCGGCAATCTTCAGGACGCGCAGAAAGTCGACAATCCGCTTGCCGTCGATCAGCCCGCCGCCCGAAATGCGGATGTCCAGCAGGCCGACGATGCCGCGCCAAGTCACGGCCTCGGCCCAATCCTTCAACGCCGCGAGCCGGCCGGCTACGTAGGCTGCGCCCACCAGGGCCCCGATCGAGGACCCGCACACGATGTCCGGCTCGATGCCGGCCTCGGCGAGCGATTCGAGGACCCCGATGTGCGACCAGCCGCGCGCCGATCCGCTTCCGAGCGCAAGGCCGATCCGGGGGCGGCTCATCGGGCGTCTTCCTCAGATCTCTCAATTGCACGATCTCGACGGGAATAGAGATACTATAGCAAGGGTCGACCAGTCGTCGCCGGGGCTTCGAAGGTCGGGCGCAACCCCTGTCGCAGCCGTTACGAAAACGCTAGATTTGCGGTGATTGCCATGCCGACCGGTGACGTGCATTTCCCTCGTCGCCTGTATAGGGCTCGCAAGCTTGCGCTGCCCCTGGCTGTGGTCTTGCCCCTCGCTGCCGCGATTCCCGCCGCTGCCGATCCCGATCTTGCGTTCCCCTGGCCCGACGACGCGGTGGCCGAGGCTCCTGCCGGCACGCCGGTCTCTTTTCCGAGCCACAGCCCCTTTACCCTTTGGGATGCCGGCAATGGGTCCGACGAAGATCCACCGATCGATGCGCAAGGCACGCTGTTCCTGCCGCCCGAGGCAACGGCCAATGACCCGGTGCCTGCGGTCGTGCTGCTGCATGGCGCATCGGGCGTGCAGTCGGCTCGCGAGCTCACTTACGGACGCCAGTTCGCCGGGCACGGTGTGGCGGCGCTGGTGATCGATGTCTTCGGCCCGCGCCGCAAACGCGGGAGCGGGTTCGTCGAGCGCCTGCTGAACATCACCGAAGCCATGTTTCTCGCCGACGCCTTTTCGGCCCTACGGTTCCTTGCCGCGCGGCCAGAGATAGACGGCGCGCGGGTGGCGCTGATCGGCTTCTCCTATGGCGGCATGGCAGCCACCTATGCCGCCTATGCTCAGGTCGCCGAGACCTTTGCGCGGAACGGCGAGCGCTTCATCGCTCATGTCGCCTTCTACGCGCCCTGCATCGCCGAGTTCGAGGACGGACGTGCGACCGGCGCTCCGCTGCTGATGCTCTTCGGCGGCCGCGACGCGATCGTCGATCCGAAACGCTGCGCAGGGGTGGCCGAGCAGCTTCGTGAAGGCGGCAGTACGGCTGAAACCATCGTCTATCCGGACGCTGTCCATCAGTGGGACGGACGTTTCGGCGCCGAGCGCGAGATCGGCCGCAATCTCGCCGACTGCCGCTTCGTCGTGGAGCGCGACGGGACGGTGCGCGAACGGCAGCTCTGGGTGCCGATGAGCAGCCCCTTCTTGCGCAAGATGATGCTGGGACTCTGCGCCGACAGCGAGGGTTACCTCATCGGTCGCAATGACGAGATCCGCACCCGCTCCAACCGCGATATGGGCGCCTTTCTCGCGCGCGCCTTCAAAAGACCCAGCGGCTAGCCGATGCACCTGGAATCGGTGCGCAGCCTGAAGGAGGAGATTCGGCAAAGAATTCTCGGTCCCCTCATCGAAGCCGGTCGGAGCCCGAGGACGCGGCGCTCGCGCGGCAGCTCGATTGCCCTTGCCGCCGGCGCTCGCCCCAAGACCCGGGAGTGTCAGCGCCTTCTCTCGATCGGCGTCGCTCCGGCCGGACGGAAGAGCGTCCGCCTGGCGGTCCGCGTGCAGCGGCGTGCCCTCCTGGAAAGTCCCGCAGTGGAGCGAATCGTTGCGCTGGCCCGCAACGAGGTCGACCTGCGCTACGTCGGTCGCATTCAAAAGCGCGCATCGGTTCCCTGGTACCAGAAGCGGCAGCGGCCGCTGCGCATCGGATGCTCTATCGGGCATTTCGAGATCACAGCGGGAACGCTCGGATGTTTCGTGACCAAGGACGAGCGGTCGATGGTCCTGTCGAACAACCACGTTCTGGCGAACGAGAATAACGGCAGCCCGGGCGATGCGATTCTCCAACCTGGTAGCTACGATGGCGGAAAGCGGTCGAGCGACACCGTCGGGATTTTGGCCGAATTCGTGCCGCTGCGTCCGCGCGCGACAAACCTCGTAGACGCGGCGATCGCCGACTTGCGGCCGCGGATCGGAATCAGGCCGGGCCCGATCCAGGGGCTGGGGGGTCTCGCCGGCGTCGCGCCGCCGCTCGACGGTGCAGGCGCGCGTGTTGCCAAGCTCGGGCGCACGACCGGGCTGACCCACGGCCGGGTGACCGCCTTCGAGCTGGATGACGTGGTCGTAGCCTACGAGGCAGGGAATCTCACGTTCGACGATCAGATCGAGATCGAGGGTCAGGGCTTCGGCCCCTTCAGCGACGGCGGCGACAGCGGCTCGCTGATCGTGAACCGGCGCGTGCAGGGAATTGCGCTGTTGTTTGCCGGAAGTGACCAGGGCGGCAGGAACGGCGCCGGCTTGACTTACGCCAACCCGCTGCCAACTGTACTGGATGCCTTGGGTGTCGAGCTTCTCTTTTGACCGACCGTAGGTGGACCCTTCTCCGATGAGCGCAACCGTCGAGCAGGCTCGTGCGGCCAAGGCCAAGCTGAAGGAGCGGCTGAAGGATCGCGTCGATGTCGTCGGGATCGGCATCGGCCGCGAGAGCGCCTCCTATTGCGTGAAGGTGAACCTCGGCGCGGAAGCGAGCGGCGATCTACCGCAGGAAGTGGATGGCGTCGCAATCCGTTACGAGGTGGTCGGCGCGATTCGATCGCGGACAGCCGGCTGACTTTCCGTCCTGCTTACGGACCGCCGTCCAGCAGCTGCGGCAGGAACAGCGTTACTGCCGGAACTGCGATCAGCAGGACGATCCTGATTGCGTCGGCAATCAGGAAGGGAACCACGCCGACGAAGGTTTCCTTCATGCTGATGTCGGGCGCCAGCGAGTTGATGACGAAGACGTTGAGGCCGACCGGCGGCGTGATCAGCCCGACCTCGACTACCACCAGCACCAAAATGCCGAACCAGACCCGGACATCGTCCATGGGCATCTGGAAGTCGAGCCCGGCGACGATCGGCCAGAACACCGGTACCGTCAGCAGGATCATCGCCAGGCTGTCCATGACGCAGCCCAGCGCCAGGTAGATCAGGATCATCAGCAGCAACACCGCCATCGGCGACAATCCGCTCTGGTCTATCACCTCGGCGAGCTCGAGCGGCATGCGTGAGAGCCCGAGGAAAGCGCTGAAAAAATCGGCGCCTAGCAGGATCATGAAGATCATCGCGCTGGTCACCGCGGTGCCGCGCAGACATTCATTGAAATCGGAGAGGCTGAGGCCGCCCTTGAGAAGCGCAATGAGGCCAGTGCCGAGCGCGCCGACCGCGGCACCTTCGGTCGGCGTGAAGATGCCGGCATAGATGCCGCCGATCACCAAGGTGAAGATCAGCAGAACCGGCCAGATGTCGAGCAGCGCGCGCCGTCGCTCGCCGGAGGTTGCCCGGCGGCCGACCGGCCCGGCCTCCGGCCAGACTCGGACATAGATGGAGATCGCCGCCATGTAGCCCAAGGCGGCCAGGATCCCCGGGATCAGCGCAGCCTGGAACATGGTGACGATGTTCGCCTCGACCGCGATGGCATAGATTACCAGCACCACCGAAGGTGGAATGAGGATGCCGAGCGTGCCGCCGGCCGCCAGCGTGCCGGTCGCCAGCGCGCCGGAGTAGCGGTAGCGCTTGAGCTCCGGCAATGCGACCTGGGTCATGGTAGCGGCGGTGGCGAGCGAGGAGCCGCAGATCGCACCGAAACCGGCGCAGCCGCCGATCGCCGCCATGGCGACACCGCCGCGCCGATGGCCGAGGAAAGCGTTGGCGGTTTGGAACAAGGCCTGGCTCAAGCCCGCCTTGCTGGCGAACTGTCCCATCAGGATGAACATCGGCACGATCGAGAGGTCGTAGCTGGCGAAGGTCCAATAGGCACTGGTCTTGGCGTAGTTGAGCAGCGGGGCCAGCCCCGACAGGCTGATGTAGCCGCCGATGCCGACCGCCATCATGGCGACGGCCACCGGCACCCGTACGACGAGCAGCAGCAGCATGACCGCGATTCCGGTCAGCGCGATCGCGAAGCTGCTCATCTGCGCAGGCTCAGGACGTCGCGTGCCGCGGTGTAGAGGCAGGAGAGGCTCAGCAGGGCCAAGGAAAAGACCGCGACGGGAAAGACCGGCCAGACCGGAATGCCGAGGATCAGCGTGGTTTCATGGTAATGGTGCATGTCGAAACCGCCCAGCACCATGCGCCAGGCGAGCGCGCCCGCGATGGTGCCGAGAACGAGCGCGCCTACGATGTCGAAGAAGACCTGCACCCGGCGCGGCGCGCCCGAGAGGAAGAGGTCGACGATGACGTTGCCGCGCACCAGGTGGCAGTAGGGCAGGAACAGGAAGACCGCGATCGCGGTCCCCATCGCCACCATTTCGAAGTCGCCCGGGATCGGCGTCAGGAACAGCCAGCGTCCCAGCACGCTCGCGACCACCATAATGGAAATGGCGACCATCAGCAGGCCGCCGGCTATCGAGAGCTGGTGCGCGGCAGCGAAAATCGCCCGGCCGACCGGATCGTCCGGCCGGGCGCTGTCGTTTGTGTCGGTCGTCATCTCGCCGTCGGCGACCTGCAGGGAAGAAGCGTTAGCGCTATTGGCTGTGCTTTACGAGCAGCCCACGGGCTTCGTCGAGCAGGGCTTGACCGTCGAGTCCGAGGTCGTTCATCTCCTTCACCCAGCGATCGGCGACCGGCTTCTCCGTCATCTCCCGCAGCTTGGCGACCTCTTCGGGAGCCATATGGATGATCTCGCCCTTCTCGGCGGAGGCCTTGTAGCCGGGCTCCTCGGTCGAGGTCCAGACCTCGCCCATCCATTCGGCGATGTTGGCGCCGGAGTTGTCGTCGATCACTTTCTTGAGGTCGGCCGGCAGCGATTCGTAGCGCGCCTTGTTCATGGCGATCACGAAGGTCGAGGTGTTGACTCGCTCGAAGTCCGGGTCGTCCAGGTCGGTATGGTACTTGGCCAGCTCGTCGACCTTGAGCGATTGCACCACCTCGTAGGGAATCATCACCGCATCCACGACCCGCTTGGACAGCATCTCCGGAATCTGCGGCACCGGGGCGCCGACGGGCACTGCGCCCATGGCTTCGATCATCCAGCCGCCGGTGCGGGTCGGCGTACGTATCTTCATGCCCTGAAGGTCCTCGACCGTGCGGATCGGCACCACCGAGTGGAACAGCTGGCCGGCATGAACGTGGAGGCCGATCAGGTGATAGTCGGCGAAGTCCTCGCCGTGGTTTTGCGCGAACTCCCACAGTGCCTTGTTGGTGGTCACTGCGTTGGTGTGCATGAACGGCAACTCGAACACTTCCGTGCGGGGGAAGCGGCCGGGTGTGTAGCCGGGTAGCGTCCAGACGATGTCGACCACTCCATCGCGCACCTGATCGACCAGCTGCGGCGGCTTTCCGCCGAGCTGCATCGCCGGATAAATCTCGATCTCTATCCGGCCGCCCGATTCCTTCTCTACCTTTTCGGCCCAGGGGACCAGCATCTTGGTGTGCGCCGGAGCGACCGGCGGCAGCAGGTGGTGGAGCTTCAGCGTCACCTCCTGCGCTTGTGTCGGCGTGCTGGCGACCGCGATCGCCAACAGCGCGCTCGAGAAGGCGCCGAACAGAGTTTTCTCGATCATTCTTTCCTCCCTAGGTTCTTCTTATGCGATCGGTCGCAGCCGATGTCGACCGTCGTCGTTTCGGTATCCTGAAGTTTCGTCTGGATCTCGGCTCCAACTTTTGCCCCTGAGCGGCGCACCCGGTCGCCGTCGAGGGAGAATATTACGCCGCCACACCGTAGAGCGCGAGGTCGGCAGCGCAGGCAGCTTGCTTCAATCGCTCCAGTGCTCTCTGCAAAAATGCATCGGTCATGCGCGACTCTGGACCGAAAACCGACAAGCCGGCAAGCATGCGCCCGTTGCGCGCCGTCACCGGAACGGCAAGCGCCCGCAGCCCATCTTCGCGCTCGCCCTCGTTGACGGCGTGGCCACGGCGCCGCACCTCTGCGATCTCGGCGCGCAGCGCCTCGGCATCGGTGATGGTGCGCGGGCTGAGGCGCGTCAAGGAAACGCCTTCCAGGTAGCGCTCCAGCTCGGCGTCGCCGAGAGCAGCGAGCCACAGCTTGCCGTGTGCGGTGCAGTAAGCCTCCATTCTGGCGCCGACGCGGACGTCGACGAAAACCTCGCGGTCCGAGTGTGCACAGGCAAGGCAGACGATTACGTCAGTCTCGAAGACCGTGGCCATCACCGATTCCCGCAGCTCCTTCGCCGCCTGGCGGATGATCGGCTCCAGCACCTGGGCCAGCATGCGCTGGCCGGTGACGCGCTCGGCCAAGTCCACGAAAACGAAGCTCAAGCGATAGCTGCCCTTGGTGACGCGAACCAGCGCGCCGGCGCGCTCGAGCGTCCGCAGGTAGCGATGGGCGGTGATGCCATTGAGGCCGAGCTCGTCGGCCAGCGTTTTGGCAGTGATCTCGCTGCGCCGTTCCGAGAACACCCGGAGGATCGAAAAGGCCTTTAAAATCGACGAGTTGAGCTGTATCGACACGGCTTGGTGTCCTTCTGGTCAGCTTTGCCCGTCGAACCGGCGACGAACCTCGTCCGGAACGGGAAGCGCCCGCATGCCGCTCGGATGGTCGGGATCCCTGGCGACCCAGGCCCGCAGCTCGTGACCGGTGACGGTTTCCTGGCCGCCGTTGGAGATGCTGTGCTCGACCCGAAAGGACGACTTGCCCCAGCGTGCGATGCGGCTCTCGAGCGCGATCGTGTCGCGGAAGCGCGACGGCCGGCGGAAGCTCGCGCCGGCGTCGAGGATTGGAACGCCGAGCACGCCGTGATCCTTGAACAATGTCGCGAGGTCGATACCGACCGAAGCGAAAAGCTCTGTCGTGCCGCAATCGAACCAGCGGAAGAAGTTTGGATAAAACACGATATCGGCCGGGTCGCAGTCGCCCCACTGCACGGTGATGTCGATCCGATTGGCGATCATACCGCGGTGCCCCCTCCCTGGCCGGTCGTCAGCTTGACAGGTCCGCGACCGGGGACCAAGCTATTAGTGAAAGCGATATTTCAAATACTGAAATATTGCAGACCGGATCGTCAAGATGGAACGCACCTTCGAAAACGAGATCGCGCTGTTGCGCCTCGGCGCGGGCGCGCGGTTTCACGGCGAGGGCATCCTCGCCGTCACCAAGGGGCTGCTGCAGTCGGGCGTCGCCTACGTCGGCGGCTACCAGGGCGCGCCGGTGTCCCATCTGCTCGACGTGCTGGTTTCGGCCCGGGAGCTGATGGGCGAGCTCGGGATTCATGTGGAGGCCTGCGCGAACGAGGCCTCGGCTGCGGCGATGCTCGCGGCCTCGATCAACTATCCGGTTCGCGGCGCCGTCACCTGGAAGTCGATCGTCGGCACAAACGTCGCCTCCGACGCGCTCTCGAATCTGGCCTCGGCCGGGGTGATGGGCGGCGCGCTGATCGTTATCGGCGAGGACTTCGGCGAAGGCTCGAGCGTCATCCAGGAGCGCAGCTACGCCTATGCGATGAAATCCTCGGTGCTGCTGCTCGATCCCAAGCCGACGCTGCAAAGCATGGTCGCGACGATCGAGCAGGGCTTCGCACTCTCCGAAGTCTCGAACATGCCGGCGATGCTGCAGCTCCGAATTCGCGCCTGTCACGTCCAGGGCTCCTTCGTCGCCAGCGACAACCGCGCGCCGCGCTACGGCACGCACAACAGGATCGCCGAGCCCGCGGCTTTTCTCTACGACCGTCTGTCGCATCCACCGGTGACCTTCAAGCAGGAGAAGCTGAAGGTGACGGAACGGATCCCGGCGGCCTGCCGCTTCATTCGCGAGCAGGGCCTCAACGAGCTGCGGAAGGGCCGCAAGACCAGCCGCGTCGGGCTGATCGTTCCAGGCGGTCTCTACAACGCCGTCCTGCGTCAGCTATGCGAGCTGGGACTGGCCGACGACTACGGAGCGGCCGACGTCGATCTCCTGATCCTCAACGTCACCTATCCGCTGGTGGCCGAGGAGGTCGCCGAGTTCGCCGCCGGCAAGGATCATCTGCTGGTGGTCGAGGAAGGCTTCCCCGCTTTCATGGAGCAGCAGATCCAGCGCCTCCTGGTCACGCGCGGAGAGACGGCGAAGCTGCATGGCAAGGGCATCCTGCCCGAGACCGGCGAGTTGAGCGGCGAGGTCCTGGCCGAGGGACTGGCGCGCTTCTTCTTCGAGGTCGCGGCCCCGGAGCTTGCGCTCGACACCGCCAAGGCGCGGATCGCGCGCCTCGTGTCCTTGCGCGAGCGGGCGGCAGCGGCTTTCGCGGCGCCGCTTCCGGCGCGCCCGCCCAGCTTCTGCACCGGCTGCCCCGAGCGCCCGGTCTTCGGCGCGCTCAAGCTGGCGCAGAAATCGGTCGGCCAGGTCCATGTCGCCGCCGATATCGGCTGCCACGCGCTCGCCACCTTCGAGCCCTTCTCGATGGGCAACTCGATCCTCGGCTACGGGCTGTCGCTCGCCAGCAATGCCGCGGTGGGTCCGCTCCAGCAGCGCCGCACCGTCGCCGTGATGGGCGACGGCGGCTTCTGGCACAACGGCCTGCAGACCGGCGTCGCCAGCAATCTCTACAACCGCGGCGACGGCGTGCTGGTGATCATGAGCAACGGCTACGCCTCGGCGACCGGCCAGCAGCTCATTCCTTCCTCGGCGCGCCAGAGCGACGGCGGCCTCAAGACCGGGAGCGACATCGCGCGGACGCTGAACGCGCTCGGCGTCGAATGGATCCGCACGGTGCGCACCTATTCGGTCGCCAAGATGACCAGGACCCTGCGCGAGGCGCTGACCGCGACCCAGAACGGCCTCAAGGTCATCATTGCCGAAGGCGAGTGCATGCTGGCACGCCAGCGTCGCGAGCGGGCCGAGAAAGCGGCCGCGCTCGAAGCGGGTAAGCGCGTGGTCGAGGAGAAGTTCGGGGTCGACGATGCGGTCTGCACCGGCGATCACTCCTGTATCCGCCTATCGGGCTGCCCGACCTTGACGGTGAAGCCCAATCCCGATCCGCTGCGCTCCGACCCGGTGGCCCATGTCACAGAGGATTGCGTGGCTTGCGGCCTGTGCGGCGAGATGGCCCAGGCGGCAACGCTCTGTCCGTCCTTCTACCGGGTGGGACGGGTGCGCAACGCCGGCGCCGTCGAGCGCCTGGTCCATCGTCTGCGGCTCAGGATCGTCGCAGCGCTCGCGGAGGCCGCGTGATGGCCACGTTGCGACTCCTGATCGCGGCGCTCGGCGGCGAAGGAGGCGGCCTGCTGACCAACTGGATCGTCGAGGCCGCGCGCCGCCAGGGGATCGCGGCCCAGGCGACCTCGGTGCCGGGTGTCGCTCAACGCACTGGCGCCACCACCTACTACGTCGAATTCGCGACCGGCGGGGAGCCCGGCCGCACGCCGGTCTTCGCGCTGATGCCGGTGGCCGGCGACGTCGACATCGTCGTCGCCTCGGAGCTGCTGGAGGCGGCGCGCATGGTCGGGCGCGGCTTTGTCGCCCCGGACCGGACGTTCCTGATCGCCTCGACCCATCGGACGCTGACCACGCTGGAAAAGATGGCGCCGGGCGACGGGGCGCTCGACGCCGGCAGCCTGCTGCGGGCGGTCGAGGGCGCGAGCCGCGCGTGTTTCCTCTTCGACGCCGACAGCGCGGCGCGCGGAACCGGAGCGCCGCTCAATGCGGTGCTGCTGGGCGCGCTGGCTGGCCTCGAGGTCCTGCCGCTCTCCGCGGACAGCCTGCGCGCGGCGATCGAGAGCGGCGGGGTCGCGGTCAAACGCAATCTGCGCGGCTTCGGCGCCGGCTTTGCCAAGGCGCGCGGCGAGCCGCTAGAGCCCAAATCGTCGGCGCTGAGGTCGTCAGCCGATTTGTCATCCGCCTCGAAGGCCGGTCCTGCGAGGCGTGCCGTCGAAGCGACCTTGGAGCGGCGGCTCGCCGCGCTGCCGGAGGCGGTGCGCGCGGTTGCCGGGATCGCCGTCGAGCGTCTGATCGGCTATCAGGACGCGGACTACGCCGCGCTCTATCTCGAACGGCTGACGTCGTTTCTCGACGAGCCGGTGCTGGCGCGCGAAGTGGCGCGACATCTCGCGGTTCGCATGTCCTACGAGGACGTGATCCGCGTGGCGCAGCTCAAGACCCGCGCGTCGCGCATCGAGCGGATCCGTACCGAGATCGCCGCCGGCGAGGCCGACCCGCTCGAAATCGTCGACTTCTTCAAGCCGGGCATCCCCGAGATCGCCGACATCCTGCCTGCCGCGCTCGGCCGGCGCTTGCTGGCCTGGAACGCCAAGCGCGCGAGCCGCGATCCGCTCGAGTTCGCGCTCAAGGTTCGGACCTTGACGGTCTTCGGTTTCTTGCGACTTCGTTTCCTCGCCAAGCTCAAGGCGCTGCGCCGCCGCTCGCTGCGCTTCGCCGAGGAGCAGGCTGCCATCGAGGCCTGGCTGGCATTGGTTACACGCGCGCGCGCCGTCTCGCCCGCCCTGGCGCTGCAAACCGCCGAGCTGGCGCGCTTGGTGAAGGGATACGGCGATACCTATCGGCGCGGCCAGGAGAATTACCGAAAGCTGGTCGCCGAGCTGGTCGAGCCGGCACTGAACGGCGGTGCGCCCGTCGAGGAGCCGGCGGCTCAGCTACGCGGTGCGATCGCCGGGGCGCTCGCCAGCGCGCCGGCCTGATACCGCTTTGCCTGCCATCGCTCAGGGCTCGTAGACGCCCCAGCTGCTGCCGCGCATGCGCTCGCCGATGTCGCAACCCTTCTCGTATGTCGATCCGCCGCTCTGTCCGAGTTGCGCTGGGGCGATGGCCGCGCGGCGGGGCGTTGCCGGCGGCGCGCGGCCGGCGATCTCCAGGATCAGCTTTCTGCGAATCGCCCGGGCGAAATCGTCGAAGTCCTCGGCGATCACCACGAAGGCGCCGGGCCCGCCGATGACGCAGCCTTCGAAGTAGCGGTCGAGGTCGGCGAGGTAGTAGCGCGTGTTGTAGCGGTCGCGCGGGTTCATGATAGGCAGGCCGTTGATCGCGATCTCGCGCGCGACCGTCTCGTCGCGCACCCGGTCAACCAGGCGGCCGAAGTTGTTGGGTCCGTCGCCGGAGACGTCGATCACCCGCCGCGTGCCCTCGATGTCGTTGGCCTCGATCATCCGCGCGGCCAACTCGATGGCGTCGCTGATCGAGGTGCTCATGCCGAAGTTGAGCTCCGCCTCGAGCAGGGCGGTGGCGAAGTCGGTCGCGCTCTCGCGGTCGCCGATCACCCGCCAGTCCACCACCACTTTGTTCTGCACCCGGCTGGAGAAGTCGATGTAAGCGACTGCGATCCGCCCGAGGTAGCCCGCCTCGACTGCCTGGATCACCTCCGGACTGGCGAAGGCGGCGGCCACGCCTTCGCGCTGCAACTCGGCCTCGGCAAGGTCGATGGAACGCGAGCTGTCGGTGGCGATCACCAACTCCAGGTCGACCGCTTCCGCCGCAAGGCCTGCCGGCGCGCTCGCCGGCAGCGCCGCGCAAAAACCGGCTGCGAGGAATGCGGCCGTGCGTCCGCCTCTGCCGTGGCCTGCTGCCATGCCCGGTGCGGCCTCCTTCGGCGACCGGATTGGAAGCTATAGAATAGCGGCGCGCGGGCCGGTGCGCCATCGCCCCCGGCGCGGAGCGCACGGCACCCCTGCGCCTAAAGCAGATCCGGGTCAGCTGAAATTGCCTGGCGATCCCATCCGACCCGGTGAATCTGCCCCACTTTTCATGCTTAAAGCGGATTCACGCGATCGGCCAACGCCCGGCACCGGTCGAGCGCGATCCGCTTTGGCGCGTTTGACAGAATCGCAATTCCATGAGACAAGCCGCCATCCGAGTTTCGGTGTCGGGCGCTCCAGCCACGTAAAGCGACGGTTTTCCCGTCCTTCCTGTTGAGCGCCGCGACCGACTTCCCCCCGAAAAGCCCAGGTACGTGGGGCTTCTCCCCGAACAACAGAGCCGCGCCCGGTGCTTCGTCCTGGAGGCGAAATGCGACCGGCAGCCGGCTTACGATGAAAGATTTTCCTTTTGACAAGCTTCGCTACCCTCGGCCTCGCCGAGCCCATTCTTCGTGCCGTCGAGAAAGACGGCTATTCCCGCCCCACCCCCATCCAGCAAGGCACCATCCCGCAGCTGCTGGCCGGCCGTGACGTTCTCGGGATCGCCCAGACCGGCAGCGGCAAGACCGCCGCTTTCGCGCTGCCGATCCTGCATCGGCTGGCGAACGGCGGCGCGCCGCGTCCGCGGACCTGCCGGGCGCTGGTGCTGGCGCCGACTCGCGAGCTCGCGGCCCAGATCGCCGAGAGCTTCCGCTCTTACGGCCGCTTCACCCGGGCCTCGGTCGCCGTCGTCATCGGCGGCGCCAAGCACGGCCCCCAGGCCAAGGCGCTGGCGCGCGGCGTCGACGTGCTGGTGGCAACGCCGGGCCGCCTGATCGACCACCTCGAAGGCGGCTCGATCCGCCTCGCCGAAACCGAAGTCGTGGTGCTCGACGAAGCCGACCATATGCTCGATCTCGGCTTCCTGGTGCCGATCCGGCGCATTCTGCAGAAGCTGCCGAAGCAGCGGCAGAGCGTGTTCTTCTCGGCGACCATGCCGCGGCCGATCGGCCTGCTGGCGGACGAGATGCTGCACGATCCGGTCAAAGTCTCTGTCGCCCCCGCGGCGACGACGGTGGCAACAGTGAGCCAGCAGGTCTATTTCGTGGAAGCGGCCCGCAAGCGCAACTTGCTGGTCGAGCTGCTCGGCAAGCCCGAGTTCGCGCGGGCGCTGGTCTTCACCCGCACCAAGCATGGCGCCGACCGTGTCACCCGCCATCTCGAAGCCGCCGGCCTGACGGCGGCGGCCATTCACGGCAACAAGAACCAGGGGCAGCGCGAGCGGGCGCTCGCCGGCTTCAAGTCCGGACGCACGCGAATCCTGGTCGCCACCGACATCGCTGCGCGCGGAATCGACGTCGAGGGCGTGACCCACGTGGTCAACTTCGAGCTGCCCAACGTGCCCGAGAGCTACGTCCACCGCATCGGCCGCACTGCGCGCGCCGGTGCTGCCGGGACCGCGATCTCGTTCTGCGACGACGCGGAGCGAAAGCTGTTGCGCGACATCGAGCGGGTGACGCGCCAGAGCCTGCCGGGCATCGACCGCCGCACCGGCGGGAGCGCTGCGCCGATGGTGCGGCCCAACCGCCCAAGCCGGCGTCCGCAGAAGAAGCAGCCGTGGAATCGTAACCGTCGGGCGGCTGCCTAGTTAGCGCCGCTACTTCTTGCCGTTGGTGTCCATCAGGCGCTGGCCGAGGCCCATCACCAGAGTCTGGGCGAGGCACAGCGGCGCTGCCAGCCCGCGAAAGGCGTGGCTCTCGTCCTCGCGGGTTTCCAGCACCACGTCGGCGGCGAGCGCGAGCGGGCTGACCGGGCTGTCGGTGATGGCGACCACCGGCACGCCGCGCTCGCGCGCCTCGCCGGCGATCCGCACGACGTCCGCGGTGTAGTGGCGGAAGGAGACGGCGATCAACGCATCGCGCTTGGCGACCAGCTTGATCTCGCGCTCGGTCAGCCCGCCCACTCCGTCCAGCAGGTGGCAGCGCTTCTCGAGCCCGTTGAGCGCGTAGGCCGTGTAGAAAGCGACCGGAAAGGCGCGGCCGCGCGCCAGGATAAAGACGGTCTCGGCCTGCTGCAGTATTTCTATCGCACGGCCGATCCTCGTCACGTCGGCCTGATGGCGCAGCTGCTCCAGCGAAGCGATCGACTGCTCCACGAAATCGTGCAGCAGTCCCTCGACGCCGCTGCGGCCATGAGTCTCGTCCTGAAGGCTCTTGAGGCGGTCGCGATAGCTCGGCGCGCGGGCGATCAGGTGCGAGCGCAGGACCCGCTGCAGCGCGCTGAAGCCGTCGAAGCCGAAGGTCTTGGCGAAGCGGATCAGGCTCGAGGGCTGCACGTCCACCGCCTCGGCTATCGTCGTGACCGTCGCCAGCGCGGCGTCGTCGGGATTCTCCAGCAGGTAGCGGGCGATACGCTGGAGCTGACCGCTTAGCGCGGAGTAGCGCCGGGTGATCGACCTCTCCAGCTCCTCGAAATCGGCCGGCAAGTCGCTGTCGCTGGTCTCCGTCATCTCGGCTCCCCATGGCCCCGCGCTTACCGGCGGTTTTTCTTACGCCGGCCAGAGGCAACATTTTTTCCGGGATTGGCGCGACTGTGAAGTCTCTTTCACAAAAGCTCGAAAGCCTTGCGGTGCGCCGGCTTGCCAGGGTCGGTCCCGGCTGGAACAATCGCCGCCCGCAAAAAGAGGAGAGGGCGCAGCCGATGAGCAAGATCGCCTTGGTGGTGGAGCTGGAAGCTGCGGAAGGCAAGCTGGAAGCTTTCCTGGCCCGGGTCGCGAAGCACGCGGCGGCCTGCAAGGCGGCCGAGCCGGGCCTGCTGGAATTCACGGTGCTGCGGCCCGAGGAGGGCGGCAACAGAATCTTCCTCTACGAGCTTTACCGCGACAAGGCGGCGCTCGCCGAGCACGACGGCTCGGCGCGCATGAAGGCCTATCAGGCGGAGGTCGGGCCGATGATCGCCTCGCGCAAGCGACATACCTGCGCGGTCGCGGTGGAGTAGGCGCGGCGTTTCCTACCGCTTCCTCACGATCCAGTCGTGCGCCGGGTCGTTCTGGAAGCGCCACTCGCGCTTCGGTCCGGCCATGACGTTCAAATAGTAGAGATCGTAGCCGTGCGGCGCACCCACCGGGTGATAGCCGCGCGGCACCATCACGCAATCTCCGTTCTCCACCGCCATGGTCTGGTCGAGCGAGCGGTCGTCGGTGTAGACCCGCTGGAAGGCGAAGCCCTGCTCGGGCTTCAGGCGATGATAGTAGGTCTCCTCGAGCTGGGTCTCCTCGCCAGGCGCGCTGCGATCGTGCTTATGGGGCGGATAGGAGGACCAGTTGCCGCCCGGGGTGATGACCTCGACCACCAGCAGGCTTTCGGCCGGCTCGCTTTCCGGCAGGATGTTGTGGATCAGGCGCCGGTTGGTGCCTGAGCCGCGCTCCTCGAAGCCGACCTTGTCGGGGCCGATCAGCCGCACCGGATATTTGCCGCCGCTGCCCGGCGCCGAGCAGAGGCCCAGCTCGAGCGGCCCCTCGGCGGTCACCGCGAAATCGGACCTGGCCGGAACGTAGATCGACCAGGGCTTGCCATCGAAGGGCGAGTTGCGCGCGCCGATGACGCCGAAGTCCTCGCCGCCGGCCGTAACGCCGCCGCGGCCGGACAGCAGCACGATGCAGAATTCGCGCCCGGCGGTTTCGCGGGCGAGCTCTTCGCTGGGCTTCAGCTTGAAGACCTCGAAGCCGACGTAGGACCAGCCGGCGCTCTCGGGCGTCACCGAGAGCACGCGGCCCTCGGCGTTGCGCTCGCGCGGCTTTACCAGGAGATTCGCCATCGTCTGCTCCGCCGTTTCGATCAGTGCAGGCCCGCCGCATGGGCGTAGACCTTGAGATTGCGGCAGCCTAGCGTCGCGTAGTGGGCCGGCGGCGCCTTGACCGGATCCTGTTCGGCCTCGACCACCAGCCAGCCGCCGTAGCCTTCGAGCGCCGAAAGAATTGGCACGTAGTCGATATGGCCGTCGCCGGGCACGGTGAAAACCCCCTCGACCACGGCATCGAGGAAGCTGCCGCCCTCGGCCCTGAAGCGCTGCAGGACCTCGCGCCGCACGTCCTTGCAGTGGACATGGGCGATGCGCCCGGCATAGCGCTGCGCCAGCGCCAGCGGGTCGGCGCCGGCGAAGAGCGCGTGCCCGGTATCGAGCAGGAGCTGAACCGAGGGCCCGCTCGCCGCCATCAGGCGGTCGATCTCCTCCTCGGTCTCGACCACGGTTCCCATGTGATGATGGTAGGCGAGCGTGACGCCCTCGGCGGCGACGTCGTCGGCGACCGCGGTGAGGCGGCGGCCGAACTCGGTCCACTGGCCATCCTTCAGCCTGGGCCGCTGGGCGAGCCCGACCTTCCGATTGCCGTGCACGGCGCCGGTGGTCTCGGCGAGGATCAGCACCTTCGAGCCGAGCGCCTTCAGCAACTCGAGATGCGGACGCAGCGCCTTCATCTCGGCTTCGGCGTCGCGCTCGAGCAGCGCCGAGGAGTACCAGCCCGAGACCAGATCGAGCCGATGGCGCGCCAGCACGGCCTTCAGCGCCTCGGCTTCGCGCGGAAACTTGTGTCCGAGCTCGATCCCCTCGAAGCCCGCGGCGTGTGCTTCGGCAAGGCAGGTATCGAGCGGCGTTGCGCCGCCCAGCATGCGCAGGTCGTCGTTCGACCAGGCGATGGGATTGGTGCCGAAGCGGACGCGCAAGGGGGTCAGTCTCCCAAACGTTGATTGCCGCGCGCCTTCTCGTAGGCCTTGCGCGCCTGGCGAACCTGCGCGCGCTCGGAGACTTCCGGCACGGCGACATCCCACCAGTGGCCGCCGGCCCCGGTGGTTGCGAGCGGGTCGGTGTCGATGACGATCACGCTGGTCCGCTCGGCGTCGCGCGCGCGGGCGACCGCCGCTTCGAGCGCCGTCAGGCTCTCGACCTTCTCGGCGAGCGCGCCGAGCGCCTCGGCGTGTTTGGCGAAATCGATTGCCGGCAGGGCTTCGTGGCGCGTGTGCTCGAAGAGATTGTTGAAGCTCTCGCCGCCGGTGGCGCGCTGCAGGCGGTCGATGCAGGCGAAGCCGCGGTTGTCGAGCACCACGATGGTGAGCTTCAAGCCCAGCAGGATCGAGGTCGCGATCTCCGAGTTCATCATCAGGTAGGAGCCGTCGCCGACCATGACGATCACCTCGCGCGTCGGCTCGGCCAGCTTGACGCCGAGACCGCCTGCGATCTCGTAGCCCATGCAGGAATAGCCGTACTCCAGGTGATAGCTGCCGGGCACGCTCGCCTGCCACAGCTTGTGCAGCTCGCCGGGCAGGCCGCCGGCGGCGCAGACCACGGTCGCCTTGTCGCTCGCCGCGCGCTGCACCGCGCCGATCGCCTGGGCGTCCGAGGGCAGCGGCACGTTGCTCGGCGCGGTCGCGCTTGCGATGGCCTGCTGCCAGCCTGTGCGCGCTTCGCGCGCCTTCGCGCTCCAGTCCTTCGGCGTCCGCCAGTCGACGAGCCGCTCGGCCAGCGCGTCCAGGCCGGCGCGTGCGTCGGCCACCAGCGGCAGCGCGTGTCGCTTCCCGGCGTCGAAGGGCTGGACATTGAGCGCGACGAGACGGCGCGTGGGATTCTTGAACAGGGCCCAGGAGCCGGTAGTGAAATCCTGGAGGCGCGTGCCGACCGCGAGCACGACGTCGGCCTTCTCCGCCAGCGCATTGGCGGCGCTGCCGCCGGTAACGCCGATCGAGCCGAGGTTGAGCGGATGGTCGTGCGGCAGCGCCGACTTGCCGGCCTGGGTCTCGGCGACCGGAATGCCGTGCCGCTCGGCGAAGGCGGCGAGCGCGTCGCAAGCGTCGGCGTAATGCACGCCGCCGCCGGCCACGATAAGCGGCGCCTTGGCGCCCTTGAGCGTCGCCGCCGCCAGCATCAGTTCCCCTTCGTCGGGACGCGGGCGCCGCGCTTGCCAGAGTCGCGACTCGAAGAAGCTTTCCGGATAGTCGAAGGCTTCGGTCTGCACATCCTGGCACAGCGCCAGCGTCACCGGGCCGCAGGCAGCGGGATCGGTGAGCACCGAAAGCGCGCGCGGCAGCGCGGTCAGCAGCTGCTCGGGCCGCGCGATGCGGTCAAAATAGCTAGAAACCGGACGGAAGCAGTCGTTGGCGGAAACGGTGCCGTCGCCGAAGTCCTCGACCTGCTGCAACACCGGATCGGGGCGGCGGCCGGCGAAGACGTCGCCGGGCAGGAACAGCACCGGCAGGCGGTTGACGTGGGCGAGCGCGGCGGCGGTCACCATGTTGGTGGCGCCGGGCCCGATCGAGCTGGTGCAGGCCATCATGCGGCGGCGGCGCGAGGCCTTGGCGAAGGCGATAGCGGCGAGTGCCATCGCCTGCTCGTTGTGGGCGCGGTAGGTCGGCAGCGTGTCGCGCGCCTGCCACAGCGCCTCGCCCAGGCCGGCCACGTTGCCGTGGCCGAAGATCGCCCAGACGCCGGCGAAGATCGGCTGCTCGCGGTCGCGATAGAGCGTGCGCTGCGCCGTCAGGTAGCGCACCAGGGCTTGGGCCATCGTCAGACGGATCGTTCCCATCCCTCGTCTCCCCGGGGCTTCTCCGGCCGCGGCTGCTCGCGCTCACTCGGCCGCGCGGCTGGCGGCGGCGGCGTCCCAGGCTGCGGCGAGGCGGGCGAAGCGCTCGGCGAGCTCGGCCACCGCCTGCTCGTCGCTCATCCGGCCGGCCAGCCAGGTCTCGGCGGTCTTGGCGAAGAGCGTGCGCCCGACGGCGAAGCCTCGCACGAAACGCGTCTGCGCCGCGACCGCAAAGGAGGAGGCGAGATCCTCCTCGGTCGCTTCGAGGCCGAGCAGCACCACGCCACGGCAGAGCGGATCGTGCTCGGCGATGGCCGCGTCGATCGCCTGCCAGGCCGCAGCGCGCGGTTGCGGCTCGAGCTTCCACCAGTCGGGCTTCAGGCCGAGCGCGTAAAGGTGCGACAAGATCGCCGCCACCGTCCCGTCGCCGAGGGCGCCGTGCTTGCTGGCGATGATCTCCAGCAGATACTCGCGGCCGAGGCGGCGGCAGGTCTGGTGGACCTGGAGCAGCCGCGCTTCCTGGGTCGCTTTCAGCTCCGGCGGATCGTCCGGATGGTAGAAGCAGAGGCACTTCACCGTGTGATTGCGCGGCCATTCGACCAGCGCGGCGCCCAGATCCTCGCCGGTTTCGAAGACGAGCGGACGCGAGCCCGGCCGCTCGATCGGCCGGCCGATCCAGAGCTCCTGCTCGTTGGCGTCGAACAGCGCGGCGCGGCCGTGACCTCCGTCGAGCAGGATGCCGAAGCCGGGGCGTCCTTGGGCGACGGCCGCCGTCGCTTTCACGGCGAGGCGCTTGAAGTCGGCGATGCGCTCGACGCCGGCGCCGGCACGCTCGGCGAGATCTTCCAGCTGGCTGCGATGGTCGATCGCGAAGGCGCGCAGGCACGGCCAGTCGCCCTCGCGGGTGGTCGCCCAGTGAAGATGGGCGAGCGCTTCGTCGTTGCGCAGCGCGGGTGTGGCGGCGCCCTGCTTCAGGAAGTGCCGCAGCTCGGCCCAGGTCGCGTACTCGGGCGAGCAGAGCAGGCGCGAAACCGCGATGGCGCCGCAGGCGTTGGCCCAGGTGGCGCAGGTCTCGAGCTTTTCGCCCTTCAGCCAGCCGCGCAGGAACCCGGCCATGAAGGCGTCCCCGGCGCCCAGCACGTTGTAGACCTCGACCGGGAAGCCGGGGCCGGCGATGCCGTCGTCGATGCGTTCGGGGATCGGGCCGGGAAAGATCGTGCAACCCATCGGGCCGCGCTTCAGCACCAGCGTCGCCTTGCTGCGCGCGCGAATCGCCGCCAGCGCGTCGAGCGCCGTCTCCTTGCCGCCGGCGATGCAGATTTCCTCCTCGGTGCCGACGATGAGATCGGCAAGCGGGAGGATCTCCCGATACTTGGCGGTGACCGGTTTCGAAGCGACGAAGCGCGCGAAGCCGGCCGCGTGTCCGGCGAGACCCCAGAGGCTCGGCCGGTAGTCGATGTCGAAGACCACCTTGCGACCGGCCCGGCGGGCGATGTCGATCGCCTTCTTCTGTGCCGCTGCCGTGGTCTCGCGCGAGAAGTGGGTGCCGGTCACGACGACGGCGCCGGCGGATGCGATCAAGCCTTCGTCGATCTCCTCCGGCGTCAGCGCCATGTCGGCACAGTTCTCGCGGTAGAAGATCGTCGGGAACTGCCGGTCGTCGCGCACGCCGAGCAGCACCAGCGCGGTCAGGCGCTCGGGGTCGGTGACGATGCCGCGGATCTCGACGCCTTCGCGCTTCAGCTGCTTCAGCAGGAAGCGACCCATCTGCTCGTCGCCGACCCGCGTCACGAGCCCGGCCTTGAGCCCGAGGCGAGCGCAGCCGACGGCGATGTTCGCCGGGCAGCCGCCGACCGCCTTGGCGAAGCTTGCGACGTCCTCGAGCCGGCAGCCGATCTGCTGCCCGTAGAGGTCGACCGAGGAGCGGCCGATCGCGATGACGTCGAGGCTGGGAGCCTTCATGGGAAGACGGCGGGCCGCTGTGGGCGATGGAGTGAGTGAAACATTCGTTCTATGTTTCCGTCAACGAAGAGCATTCATTCGCGGTTACTCGCGGCGACGCAGCAGGCTACCGCCCGCCAGATCGCGGAGTTGCCCGAAATCCCGGGGCGGGGTTACCGTCAAGCGTCTGCCGGCAACTTCTGCTGGTCGAGGCTTACCGACGCTCTCCCCTTCGGCTATCGAAAGACCTTGACAGGTGGTCTCGACGTTAGAATAAATTTTCTAACTCAGAAAAAATACAGTCCGTTTGTTCTGTATTGCAAGCGCAGACTGTCTTAGCGGGCCGCCGCCCAAGGGCTAGGCGGCCGAAACCAGGGAGGAGTAAGACTATGACCTTGTTCGCAGTTCTCCGGCGCGCCGCCGTGGCGGCCGGGCTGGTCCTGACCGCCGCCGGCGCACAGGCCCAGGACGTCAAGCTGATCGTGGTGAGCCACGGCCAGGCCAGCGATCCCTTCTGGTCGGTGGTCAAGAACGGCGTCAGTCAGGCGGCCGCCGACATGCAGGTGGCGGTCGACTACCGGGCGCCGGAGACCTTCGACATGGTGGCGATGGCGCAGTTGATCGACGCCGCCGTCAATCAGGAGCCCGATGGGCTGGTCGTCTCGATCCCCGACGCCGACGCGCTCGGCCCCTCGATCGAGCGGGCGGTCGCCGCCGGCATACCGGTCATCTCGATGAACTCCGGCTCCGATGTCTCCAAATCGCTCGGCGCGCTGCTCCACGTCGGACAGGAGGAGTTCGATGCCGGCAAGGCGGCCGGCGAGAAGCTCACCGAGCTCGGCGGCACCAACGGTCTCTGCGTCAATCACGAAGTCGGCAACGTGGCCCTCGACCTGCGCTGCAAAGGCTTCGACGAGGGCTTCGAAGGGCCGGTCAAGGTTCTGCCGGTTACGATGGAGCCCTCGGAGATCCGCGCCAAGGTCAAGGCCGCGCTCTCCAGCGACGACTCGATCGATGCGGTGCTGGCCCTCGGTGCGGCGACCGCCGGCGAAGCCTCGCTCGCTGCGCTCGAAGAGCTGGGCAAGGTCGAGAGCGTCAAGCTCGGAACCTTCGACATGTCGGCCAATTTCCTGAAAGCGATTGCCGACGGCAAGGCGGCCTTCGCCATCGACCAGCAGCAATACCTCCAAGGCTATCTGCCGGTCGTGTTCCTGACCTTGAACGCCCGCTACGGACTGATTCCCGGCGGCAACGTGCCCTCGGGCCCGAATCTGATCACCCAGGAGAAGGCCGCCCAGGTCGTCGAGCTGAGCGCCAAGGGCATCCGCTAAATACAGCCGGAAACGACGGCGGCTGGGACGAGCGATCGTCCCGGCCGCCGCGTCACTTCGCCGTCGGAAGGGGGATTCCATGAACGGCAGCAGCGTTGCCGCTCAGGACGAGCGACTGAAGAAAGCGCCCTTCGTCACCCGGCTGATGCGCCGCCCCGAGCTGGGGGCCTTCGCCGGATTGATCCTGATCGTCATCTTCTTTTCCTTCGCCGCCAACGAAGCGATGTTCTCGCTCGCCGGCATCATGAACTTCATGTCGCCGGCAGCCCAGCTCGGCATCCTGGCCATCGGCGCCGCGCTCTTGATGATCGGCGGCGAGTTCGATCTGTCCGTCGGGTCGATGGTTGCCTTCGCGGGGCTGGTGTTCGGCGCCGCGCTGACGGTCGGCAATCTGTCGCCGGTGGCGGCGATTGCGCTCACCTTGGTCGCCGCCGCCGTTTTCGGCGTGGTGAACGGCCAGATCGTGCTCAGGACCGGACTGCCGTCCTTCATCGTCACCTTGGCGTTCCTCTTCATCCTGCGCGGGATCACGCTGGTCGGTCTCAAGTGGGCGACCGGCGGATCGACGCAATTGCGCGGCGTCAAGGAGCTGATCGAGGGCGACCCGATCGCCGGCCTGTTCCACGGCGTCGCCTTCTCGGGCTTCTTCTCCTGGATGGCCCGCCAGGGTTGGACCGAGACGTTTCAGAATGGGCAACCGAGGGTCACCGGGGTTCCTGTCGAGGTGCTCTGGTTCATTGCGGTTGCGGCAATCGCCACCTGGGTGCTGTTGCGCACCCGCACCGGCAATTGGATCTTCGCCAGCGGCGGCGACGCCAACGCGGCGCGCAATTCGGGCGTGCCGGTCAACCGGGTCAAGACCGGTCTTTTCGTCACCACCGCCTGCTGCGCCGCGCTGGTGGCGATCCTGACGGTGATGGACGCCGGCTCGACCGACGCCCGGCGCGGGTTCCAGAAGGAGTTCGAGGCGATCATCGCCGCGGTGATCGGCGGCTGTCTGCTCACCGGCGGTTACGGCTCGGCGATCGGCGCCTTCTTCGGCGCCACCATCTTCGGCATGGTGGCGATCGGCCTCACCTACACCACCATCGACCAGGATTGGTACCTGGTGTTCCTCGGCATGATGTTGCTGGCGGCGGTGCTGTTCAACAACGTGATCCGCCGTCGCGTGACGGGGGAGCGCTGAGATGGCGATGCCCTCGATCGAGGTTCGGAATCTGGAGAAGCACTTCGGCTCGGTGATCGCGCTGGCCGGCGTCAGCATGGATGTCGAGCCCGGCGAGGTCATGTGCCTGCTGGGCGACAACGGTGCCGGCAAGTCGACGCTGATCAAGACCCTGTCGGGCGTTCACAAGCCGACCAAGGGCGAGATCAGGGTCGATGGCAGGGCGGTCGCGTTCGCCAGCCCGCGCGCCGCGCTCGATGCCGGCATCGCCACGGTCTATCAGGACCTGGCGATGATTCCGCTGATGTCGATCACGCGCAACTTCTTCATGGGGCGCGAGCCCTCGAAGGGCTGGTGGCCGCTGCGCTGGCTCGACATGGACTACGCGGACCGGGTGGCGCGCGAGGAGATGCATCGCATCGGCATCGACGTTCGTGACCCCGGCCAGGCGGTCGGCACGCTCTCCGGCGGCGAGCGCCAATGCGTTGCCATCGCGCGGGCGGTGTTCTTCGGTGCCAAGGTGCTGATCCTCGACGAGCCGACCTCGGCGCTTGGCGTGCGCCAGACCTCGATGGTGCTGAAGTATATCAACCAGGTCCGCCAGAAGGGCCTGGCGGTGGTCTTCATCACCCACAACGTGCGTCACGCCTATGCGGTGGGCGATCGCTTCACGGTGCTCAATCGCGGCCGCACGCTCGGCCTCTCGACCAAGGCCGAGATTTCGATGGAGGAGTTGCAGAACCTGATGGCCGGCGGCCAGGAGCTGCAGGAGCTCTCGGCCGAGCTGGGCGGGACGGTGTGACGGCGGTCAGGCGGTGGTGCGGGCGATCTCCGGAATCTGCCAGCGGCCGATACCGATGTCGTCCAGCTCGCGCTGGCTGAGGGTATCGAGGGCGCGCAGCGTCCGGCGGTAGCGGCGCCAGCGGGCGAAGCGGGCAGACAGGGCGGCGAAGCGCATAGCTTTTCTCCGTAATTCAAGCAGTTGCCGCTATATTGCAGTGCAACATATCCTGCTCATAAGATATGAAGGCTTCGTTGTTGCGGCAGGGCCGCGAAGGCACGGCCGTCATGCGGGCGCCGCATGGCTCGGCTGGCGGGGGAGCGTCAAAGGTGGCGAAACGAGGTCTCGGGGTCGGGCTGATCGGCTCTGGCTACATGGGCAAGTGCCACGCGCTCGCCTGGAACGCGGTCGCTTCGGTGTTCGGCGCGCGCGAGCGGCCGCGCCTCGAGCTGCTGGCCGAGGCCGAGCCGGCATTGGCCGAGCGGCGTGCCGCCGAGCTCGGCTTCACCCGCGCCACCGCCAACTGGCGGGCGCTGGTCGCCGACCCGGCGGTTCAGGTGATCTCCATCACCACGCCCAACCGCTTCCATGCCGAGATGGCGGTCGCGGCGCTCGAGGCGGGAAAGCACGTCTGGTGCGAGAAGCCGATGGCACCGAGCCTGGCGGAGGCCGAGGCGATGCTGGCCGCCGCGCGGCGCGCCGGCAGGGTCGCGCTGCTGGGCTACAACTACATCCAGAGCCCGGCGATCCGCGCCATCGCCGAGCTGCTGAAGGCGGGTGCGATCGGCCAAGTCAACCATCTCCGCATCGAGATGGACGAGGACTTCATGGCCGATCCCGCAGCGCCCTTCCATTGGAAGAGCGAAGCCAGCTCGGGGCTGGGCGCGCTCGACGACTTCGGCGTCCATCCCCTGAGCCTGATCCGGACGCTGTGCGACGCGCCGGTCCGCGCGGTCTTCGGCGAGCAGGCCAAGCCCTATCCCACCCGTCCGACCGTCGCGGGGGGCGCGCCGCGCGCCGTCGAAACCTTCGACGTCGCGACCGCGCTGCTGCGCCTCGCGGACGGCACCGCCGCCACGCTGCAGTTGAACCGCTCCGCCTGGGGCCGCAAGGGGCGCCTCTTTCTGCAGGTGTTCGGCAGCCGCGGCGCTCTTGTCTTCGATCAGGAGCGGATGAACGAGTTCCAGCTCTACGAGGCCGACGGTCCGGCCGCGACCCGGGGATTCCGGACCGTGCTTATCGGGCCGCAGCACCCGCCCTACGAGCGCTTCCTGCCGGCGCCGGGGCATGGGCTCGGTTTCAACGATCTGAAGATCATCGAATGCCGCGAATTGCTGAGGCTGATCGCCGGTCAGCCGGCGCTCGCCATTACCTTCGAGGAGGGGATCGCCATCGAGCGCACGGTCCACGCCATCGCCCGTTCCTGCGCAAGCGGCACCTGGATCGAGGTGGCCGATGACGGTCGCCCGGCGTCCCCCGCGTTGACAGACGGCATGCCGGGCCGTTAGATCGCCCCCATCTCCCCCGAAAGTCTGGATTCACAGCACGCATGACGGCGCGGTGACAGCATGAGATATCTCCCGCAATCGCTCGATCGGCTTGCGGCCGCCGCGCGTCTTGTCGTCTTGGCCGTGCCGGTCCTGGCCTTGCCACTTCCGCTCTCAGCGGCAGAGCTGGCCGGGCAGGTGATCGGCCTGGAAGGCACGGCCCAGGTGATCCGCGCGCGGCAGGAGATGCCGCTCGAGCTCGGCGCACCGCTCTACATGGGTGACGAGGTCGCGACCGGGGCGGATGGCCGTGTCGAGGTCGGCCTGCTCGACGGCGCGCTGTTGTTCGTCGGCCCGGACACGCGTCTCTCGATTGCCGAGTACGAAAGCGGGGCGAGCGGCGGACCGGTCAGCCGCACGCTCGCGCTCGTCGCCGGCATCGTTCGCGCTCTGGTGCCGAGCGGCTCGCCCCCGCCCTCCTTCGTCGTGGAAGGACGAACCGCCGTGGCAAGCGTGCGCGGCACCGAGTTCCTGGTCGAGACGAGTCCCGACAAGACCTCCGTCTTTGTCGTCGAGGGCAGTGTGGCGGTCGATGCGCCGGCGGCCGCGGCGATCGAGCTCGCGCAGGACTTTGGCGTGGATGTCGAGGCCGGCGCCACCCGGCTCGAGCCGAAACGCTGGGGTGCGGCACGGGTGGCCGAGGTCCTGAATCGCACCCGCACGCCCGGCGCGCCGCCGCGGCAATGAGCTCCGGCCGGGCGGTCCGCCTGGCCGTCGGTGCCGGGCTGACGCTCGGCTGTCTTTTCGCCTACGGCGCGCTGCGGGACTGGTCGCTCTTCGAAAGGCTCGAGGGCGCGGCACTCGACCTCAGGTTTCAAGCTCGCGGCGAACGGACGCCGGGACCGGAAACGGTCCTGGTGATGATCGACGAGGCCACACTGGCGGCTAGCGGTGGCTGGCCGCTTTCGCGCGGCCTGTTGGCCGAGGCGCTGGTTGCCACCTTCGAGCAAGGCGCGCGCGTGGTCGCCCTCGACCTCCTGATCGACTCCTGGCGTATTCCGGACGGGACGTCGCCTGTCTTGGAGGCAGCGCCGAGCGATCCGGGCGACGTTGCGCTGCTGCAGGCGGTCGAGACGTTTGGCGAAGATCTCGTCCTGCCCTTTGCCTTCGTCTTCGAGCCGGGCCAGCGAACGGCGCCGCCGCCGGATAGCCTGGAGCGCGCGGCCTACGCCGTCCATCGTGTGCCTTCCGGGGTTGCCGAGCTACAGGCGCACCCGCTGGGGGTGGTGACGCCGCCGCTTGCGTTGTTCGACACCGCGGTTCCGGCCTACGCGAACGTCCTGCTCGACGGTGCGGGCAGGCTGCGTCTTGCGCATCCCGCATTGCGCTTCGGCGACCGCTACTATCCGTCGCTCGCGGTGGAGGCGGTGCGCCTCTATCTCGGCCTCCCGAAGGAAGCCATGACGCTGCTGGTGGGCGAAGGCCTGCGCATCGAAGAGCGCCTCGTCCCGACCGACCGTCTGCTGCGGTTCGGCGTCGGCTATTACGGCCCCACCGGAACCTTTCCGACCTATTCGCTCCTCGACCTGTTGGAAGGGCGACTCGCGCCGGGCGCCCTGGAGAACAAGCTGGTCGTGATCGGTGTCGCCGCGCTCGCGGTCGGCGATCGCTTCGTGACGCCGTTCAGCCGCGCGCTTCCGGGCGCCGAGTATTTCGCGACCGTGGCCGACAACCTCCTCCATGGGCGGATCTTGCGCCGCGACGGACTGGCGACCGGCCTCGACGTCCTGGCGATCGTGTTGTGCGCGATTGCGGGCGCCAGTCTCCATGGCGTAAGGCGGGTCGAGCTGGGCGGCGTGCTGGCGCTGTTGCTTCTGGGACTTTGGGCGGCGGCAAGCTACGGCGCCTTTGCGCAACGGAGCCTGTGGCTCGATTTCACCTTTCCGGCGCTGGCATTGATCCTCACCGCCGGCACCGCGACGACGACGCGCCTTCTCGCCGAGCGACGCGGCCAGGAGGCGCTCGCGCGCTATCTGCCGCCGCTCGCCGTGCGGCGCGCCGGCGGCGCCAACGACGCAGCGCCCGATACCCGGCTGGCCGCGATCCTGTTCGTCGACATGCGCGGCTTCACCACCCGCAGCGAGGATCTGCGACCGGCCGAGACCATGGCGCTGATGCGCGGACTTCACCGTCGCATCGAACAGGCCATAAC
>JBOHKJ010000021.1:0-5978 GCA_050728975.1 Kiloniellales bacterium
GCTCAACTGGCAGAGCACCGGTCTCCAAAACCGGGGGTTGGGGGTTCGAGTCCCTCCACTCCTGCCAGTCCCGCAAGACCAGGGTTGGTTGGGAGTGGCGGGCTGGCTGCCGGGGCCGGCGGGAACCCGAGAAGAGGCGCGACACCTTGAGCGAGATAGGTAGGACCACAGGCACGATGGCCAAAGTCAATCCCGGCCAGTTCATCAGAGAAGTGCGGCGCGAGGTGGCGAAGGTCACCTGGCCGACCCGCAAGGAGACCATCATCACCACCGGCATGGTGTTTGTGATGGTGTTCCTGGCGGCGATTTTCTTTTTCCTGGTCGATCAGCTGCTTGCATTTGGCATGCGGCAAATCCTCGGCCTGGGAGCCTGAGCTATGGCGATGCGCTGGTACGTGCTGCACGTCTACTCGGGTTTCGAGAAGAAGGTTGTCGAGTCGATCCAGGAGCAGATCCGTCAGAAGGGCATGGAGGACAAGTTCGAGCAGGTCCTGGTGCCGACCGAAGAGGTGGTGGAGCTGCGCCGCGGCCAAAAGGTCAATGCTGAGCGCAAGTTCTTCCCTGGCTATGTGCTGGTGAAGATGGAGTTGACTGACGAAACCTGGCACTTGGTCAAGAATACGCCGAAGGTGACTGGCTTCCTCGGTAGTCGCGGGAGGCCGATTCCGATCTCCGATGCCGAGGCCGATCGCATCCTCAAACAGGTGAAAGAGGGTGTAGCGCGGCCGAAGCCCTCGGTCATTTTCGAGATCGGAGAGACGGTCCGCGTCTGCGACGGCCCCTTCACCTCCTTCAACGGCTTGGTGGAGGAGGTCGACGAGGAGCGGGCGCGGGTCAAGGTCGCAGTGTCGATCTTCGGCCGCGCGACGCCGGTCGAGCTGGAGTACTCGCAGGTCGAGAAGCAGTAACAAAACGACAAGCGCGCGAGACCACGCCAAAGTGGCCTGTCGTCGCGCAACAGAGTGCGGGAGGCCCACCCCGCAAGTCCATGGGAAACGGGCCGCGACCGCGCAGTCCTGAATAGAGAGAGGACCGAGAGATGGCGAAAACAATTGCCGGCTACATCAAGCTGGAGATCCCGGCGGGGCAGGCCAACCCCTCGCCGCCGGTCGGGCCCGCGCTGGGTCAGCGCGGTCTCAACATTATGGAATTCTGCAAGGCCTTCAACGCGGCGACGCAGGGAGGAGAGCAGGGTACGCCGACGCCGGTGATCATTACCGCCTACAGCGATCGCTCCTTCGCTTTCGTCACTAAGACGCCGCCCGCCAGTTATTTCCTCAAGAAGGCGGCGCGTCTCCAGAAGGGCTCCTCGACACCGGGCAAGGGGATCGCCGGCACCGTCACGATGGCCCAGGTCCGCGAGATCGCCGAGGCCAAGATGAAGGACCTGAACGCCAACGACATCGACGCCGCGGCGAAAATCATCGCCGGCTCGGCGCGCTCGATGGGCCTGCAGGTGGTGGAGTAAGCACCATGAGCAAGATGGGAAAGCGCCTCAAGTCCGGCTACTCGGCGATCGATCGCGTCAAGGCGTATCCTTTGGCCGAGGCGGTCACAATGGTAAAGTCGGCCGCCAAGGCGAAGTTCGACGAGACCGTCGAGATCGCCATGAACCTCGGCATCGATCCGCGCCAGAACGACCAGAACGTCCGTGGCGTGCTGTCACTGCCGCATGGCACAGGCAAGGCTGTTCGGGTTGCTGTCTTCGCCAAGGGCGCGAAGGCCGAGGAAGCCAAGAAGGCCGGCGCCGATCTGGTCGGCGCGGACGATCTGGCGGCCCAAATTCAGGGCGGCACGATCGATTTCGATCGTTGCGTTGCCACCCCGGACATGATGGCGGTGGTCGGTAAGCTCGGTAAGGTGCTGGGTCCGCGTGGCCTGATGCCGAACCCCAAGCTCGGCACGGTAACCAACGACGTGGCCGCGGCAATCAAGGCGGTCAAGGGCGGCCAGGTCGAGTATCGCGCAGAGAAGGCGGGGCTCGTTCATGCCGGCGTCGGCAAAGCCAGTTTCACCGAAGAGGCGCTGCGCGAGAATATCGCCGCCTTCGTGCGCGAGGTCGCGCGTGCCAAGCCGAGTGGCGCCAAGGGTACTTACATCAAGAAGGTGTCGATCTCCTCGACCATGGGGCCGGGAGTCAAGGTCGACATTGCCAGCGTGATGGCGCCGGCCGCCGAATAGGCGCCGAGGTAGGAGAATTTTCGAGTTTCGCCATCGTCGGTCTCAAACGTGACCGGCAGCGGCGGAAGAGGGTCGATGGAGTGCGCTCCAATGACCCGAGACCTGTCCGAGACTGCAGGTGTTCCGGAATCTTCCGGCACTTAAGCCCGCATTCGGGGCCTGCATAGACGGGAAGTGGGCATTGTCCGGTTCGGAAGGCGACTTTCGCGACCGGCGAGCTTGAACTTCCGGGACAGGGGAGCCGGACCTCCGGAGCCTATCCCTGGGGCCCTCCTGCAACCGGGCCGAATCGCCAAGCCGTGCGGCAGAAGCGGTGAAGCCAAAGCGAACGGAAGCGTGTTGTGGACCGAGCAGAAAAAGAAACGCTGATCGCCGCGCTCAACAGCTCGTTGCAAGAGGTCAACCTCGTCGTCGTCACCCGGCAGGCCGGGCTGACGGTGCCGGAGGTTTCCTCCCTGCGGCGTCGCATGCGCGATGCCGGCGCCAGCTACAAGGTCACCAAGAACCGGCTCGCTCGGCGTGCTCTCGAGGGCACGAAGTATATGGCGCTAAGGGCGCTGCTTACTGGACCGACGGCGATTGCCTCGTCGGCGGATCCAGTGGCCGCGGCCAAGGTCTGTGTCGCGTTCGCCAAGGAGAACGAGAAGCTGACCATCGTCGGCGGCGCTTGGGGCGAGAAGGTCTTGTCTTTGGACGAGATCAAGGAACTCGCCGAGCTGCCGTCGCTCGACGAACTGCGTAGCAAGCTGATCGGCGTGCTGCAGGCTCCTGCCACGAAGGTGGCGGGTGTGCTGCAGGCTCCGGCAGCGCAGCTGGCGCGGGTATTTGGCGCCTATGGATCCTCGAAAGAGGCCGCGTGAGGCCGCTTCGCGAATCAAGAAGTTCAAGCCTAGGAGATTGAAATATGGCCGATCTGGACAAACTTGTAGACGAGCTGTCGAAGCTCACCGTGCTTGAGGCCGCCGATCTGGCAAAGAAGCTGGAAGACACCTGGGGCGTCAGCGCTGCTGCGCCGGTGGCGATTGCTGCCGCGCCAATCGCCGGTGGCGGGGCCGCTGCCGAGGTAAAGGATTCCTTCGATGTCGTTCTAGCCGCAGTTGGCGACAAGAAGATCAACGTGATCAAGGAAGTGCGTGCCATCACCGGACTTGGCCTCAAGGAGGCCAAGGACTTGGTGGAAGGCGCGCCCAAAGCGGTCAAGGAAGGCGTTGCGAAAGCCGAAGCCGAGACCCTCAAGAAGAAGCTCGAGGAGGCCGGTGCTACGGTCGAACTCAAGTAGCTTGACGAAGCTGGCATACGCGTCCGCTCCGGCGGCGCAGGCGGAAATCCTCCGCCCGCGCCGGCCGGGGTGTGCGCGCTTTCTCCGGCAGGCTCTCTCGCGGACCGGCAATTTGGCCGGCTAGAGACCCGGCCCCTAGAGACCCGAACCGGAGGCGGCGGCGCCGTCGGTCAAGAGAAGGAAATGGCGAAGACATGACGCTCACCGAAAAGTCGTTCACCGGTCGCAAGCGCATCCGCAAGGAATTTGGGCGCATCCCCGAGGTCGCGCCCATGCCCAACCTGATCGAGGTCCAGAAGACTTCCTACGATCAGTTCCTGCAGATGGATATCCCGGCGGAGCAGCGGCGCGATCTGGGGCTTCAGGAAGTCTTCAAGGGAGTCTTCCCGATCCGCGACTTCTCCGAGCGGGCCGAGCTGCAGTTCGTGCGTTACGAGCTCGAAGAGCCGAAATACGATGTCGACGAGTGCCAGCAGCGCGGAATCACCTTCGCCGCGCCGCTCAAGGTCACGCTGCGCCTTGTGGTGTGGGACGTAGACGAGGACAGCGGCGCCCGTTCGATTCGCGACATCAAAGAGCAGGACGTCTACATGGGGGACATGCCGCTCATGACGTCGAACGGCACCTTCATCATCAACGGCACCGAGCGCGTCATCGTCAGCCAAATGCACCGTAGTCCCGGCGTGTTCTTCGACCACGATCGCGGCAAGACCCATTCCTCGGGCAAGTATCTCTTCGCCGCGCGGGTCATCCCCTATCGCGGGTCCTGGCTCGATTTCGAGTTCGACGCCAAGGACTTGGCCTATGTGCGTATCGACCGCCGTCGCAAGCTGCCGGCTACCACGCTGCTGATGGCGCTCGACGACGTGGAGACCGAGGAGCTGCGCATCAAGGCTAAAGAGGAGGGGCGCGACCTCGATCCGGTCGACATCCAGGGCATGCCGCCGGAGGAGATCCTCCAATACTTCTACGATCAGGTGATCTACACCCGATCCGGCAACGGTTGGCGCACCCCGTTCGATCCACAGCGCCTGCGTGGCGTGAAAATCACGCGCCCGCTGGTCGATGCCGGCACCGGAAAGGTGGTGGCCGAGGCCGGCAGCAAGCTCACGCCGCGCCTCGCCAAGAAGCTGCAGGAAGCCGGCCTGAAGCAGCAGTTCGTCACCGACGAGGAGCTGGTCGGCCAGTTCCTAGCTGCCGACTTCATCAATCCTGAGACCGGCGAGGTCATTTGCGAGGCCGGCGACGAGCTGACCGAGCAGTTGGTGAAGGATCTCATCGAGAGCGGGGTGGAAGAGATCGCGATACTGGCGATCGATCACATCAACGTCGGCTCCTACATTCGCAACACACTGGCAGTCGACAAAAACCGCTCGCGCGAAGAGGCGCTGATCGACATCTATCGCGTCATGCGCCCGGGCGAGCCGCCAACGCTCGAAACCGCCGAGGCCATGTTTAAGAGCCTGTTCTTCGACTCCGAGCGCTACGATCTCTCGGCGGTCGGCCGGGTGAAGATGAACGCGCGACTCGGCTTTAAGACCGAGGACTCGCTGCGAGTGCTTCGCAAGGAAGATATTCTGGCGATCCTCAAGATCCTGGTCGAGCTAAAGGACGGCCGCGGCGAGATCGACGACATCGACCACCTCGGCAATCGCCGTGTGCGATCGGTCGGCGAGTTGATGGAGAACCAGTATCGCGTCGGGTTGCTGCGCATGGAGCGGGCGATCCGCGAGCGGATGTCGTCAGTCGAGATAGATTCGGTGATGCCGCACGATCTTATCAATGCCAAGCCAGCTGCCGCCGCGGTGCGCGAGTTCTTCGGCTCCTCGCAGCTCAGCCAATTCATGGACCAGACTAACCCGCTTTCGGAAATCACCCATAAGCGGCGCCTCTCTGCCCTCGGGCCGGGCGGCCTGACCCGCGAGCGCGCCGGCTTCGAGGTGCGCGACGTGCACCCGACCCACTATGGCCGCATCTGCCCGATCGAGACGCCGGAAGGGCCGAACATCGGTCTCATCAATTCGCTCGCCACCTACGCGCGGGTGAATCAATATGGCTTCATCGAGAGCCCCTATCGCAGGGTCGAGAAGGGTAAGGTCGGCGACGAGGTGATCTACCTCTCGGCGATGGAAGAGGGGCGATTCACCGTCGCTCAGGCCAACGCCGTACTCGACAAGAACGGCCGCTTCACCGACGACCTGATCTCCTGCCGGCGCGGCGGCGAGTATCTGATGGCGCGGCCGGAGGATATCGACTTCATCGATGTCTCGCCCAAGCAGCTGGTTTCGGTCGCCGCTGCGCTGATCCCATTCCTCGAGAATGACGACGCCAATCGCGCACTGATGGGGTCCAATATGCAGCGTCAGGCGGTGCCGCTGCTGCAGTCTGAGGCTCCGCTGGTCGGTACCGGCATGGAAGGCACGGTGGCACGCGATTCGGGCGTTGCTATTGCAGCTCGGCGCGGCGGTGTAATCGACCAGGTCGACGCCACCCGCATCGTCATCCGCGTCACCGAGGA
>JBOHKJ010000022.1:0-7359 GCA_050728975.1 Kiloniellales bacterium
GGACACGGCCTCCCGACTGCTGTCGTGGACGGCGAGCGCGTAGCCGGCGTCGAGCAGGCGGCCGGCCAGCGGCCCGCCCATCTTGCCCAGCCCGATAAAGCCCAGCGTTTCCTTGGCCATCGCTTCCTCCGACCTGTGGGCCTCAGCTCTTCTTCTTCTTCGCTTCCTCAAGGACCTCGCGGGCGAGACGGAAGCCTTCGATGGCTGCCGGCACGCCGCAGTAGATCGCGGCCTGCAGCAGGACTTCGCGAATCTCCTCCTCGGTGACGCCGTTGCGAATCGCGCCGCGCACATGAGCCTTGAATTCGTGATGGCGGTTGAGCGCGGTCAGCATCGCCAGGTTCAAAAGGCTGCGGGTCCTGCGCGGCAGCCCGTCGCGGCGCCAGACGGTGCCCCAGCAGTATTCGGTGACCAGCTCCTGCATCGGCCGGCCGAAGTCGTCGCTGTTGCTCTCGAGCGAAGCATCGACATAGTCGCGGCCGAGCACCTCTCGGCGCACCGTCAGCCCGGCCTCGAAAAGCTCCTTGGACATTTTGTTGCTCCCTGTAGAGACGCGCACGCGGCGCGGACTTGGAAAGGGCGCGACCGGCAGCGGCCGGCGCGGTCGGAAACGCTAGCGATAGCATACTGCGGCCGGCCTCGGGCAATCGCACCTGACTGCCAGGCGGGAGACTGCGGGGCGCGTTTCCCCGTCTGGCCGCGGTGGCTGCGACTCGGGGCGCCTGCCGCAAAGCCCGAGTCGCGCCACAAGAATCGGTGGAAAAGCCGTGTTTTCGGGCTTTATTCGGGTTGACGCGACTCGGCGAAGACCCTAATCCTCGCCGTTGGGGGCCCGACTATGCCGCCACAGGGCGTGGCGTGACGTTGAAGCGGATCGCTTGTCGGTTCGCGGTCATGCCGGTTTAGCCGCCTGGGCGATCCGAACCCAAGGCCTGCCACTTATGGAGAATTTCCGAATGGCTGCAGCAGCAAAATCACCGACCATTTCTCTGAAGCAGATTGCCGCCGAGCTGGCCGGCAAGCACGATCTCACCAAGAAGGACTCCGAAGCCCTGTTGAACGGCTTCGTCGGCTTGGTGACCAAGCACCTGAAGAAGGGGAACAAGCTTCGCCTCACCGGCCTCGGCATCCTGCAAGTGCGCAAGCGCCCGGCCCGCATGGGACGCAATCCGGCGACCGGCGAGGCGATCAAGATCAAGGCGAGCAAGAAGGTCGCCTTTCGGGCCGCCAAGGATCTCAAGGAAGCGGTGTGACGCCGAGCCGGCCCCGGTCGCGGTAACGCTGGGCCGTTCCAGTCAAACGGGCGCGGGAAGATCTCGCGCTTGCGACGCAGGCCCCGCATGCGGGGCGACGATGTTCGTTACGACTGTGCTCCGCGAAGCCATTCGCGGAGCACAGTTTTTTTTCGGGGGCTCAACCCCGCTTGCAAGCTTGCCAACGTTCCGTTGTTTTTGCCGGCCGTTCAACGAGTCGGAGTTGTGAATTCAACGGCTTGATCCGGCGCCCCGAGCGCAGAGCCGGCTTGTAACAGGGGTAACAGGCGCGTAGCCTTTTGCCTGAAAGGGCGTAGCGGGCCGGATTTTCGCCCTGCGTACGCGACCGGCAGAGAACTGCAGGCTCTCGGAAAGGGCCAATGCGATGGGGCGGGGTGCGGAAAGGCGACTAGCGGCCGCCACCCTGGTGCGGCCATGATGGCGGCCCAGCTAGAGCGGCAGATCGCCCGTATCGATGACGGGCGCAGCGAGGGCGACGTCAAGGTCGGCCTCTCCGAAGCCGCACGCCTCTATGGACTCGACGGCTTTTTCTATTTCGTCGTCAACCCTCCCAAGGGCTACCCACGTCAGCCGGAGATCACGACCTACGAGCCGGATTGGCTATCGCACTATGTCGAGCGACGCTTCGCGTATATCGATCCGGTCTTCGTGATGGCGGCAACCACGACCTTGCCCTTCGATTGGGAGCGGGTCCGCGGCGGCGGCGAGTTGACGGCGGAGCAGCGCTCGCTGTTCGAAGAGGCAGGCGAGTTCAAGATTCGGCGCGGCTTCACCATTCCGATCCACGGACCGCTGCAAGGGCTCTCGACCATGAGCTTCTCCAGCGATTCGCCCGACGCCGATCTCGGGGGGATACTGAAGAACTACATGGGCGCGCTCTTCGATCTCTCGCTCCACGTGCATGAGGCGATGCTGAGGATCGCCCAACAAAGCAGCGCATCAACTGCGCCGAGCCTCAGTAACCGGGAACGCGAGTGCCTCTCCTGGGCCGCCTCGGGCAAGACTAGCTGGGAGACCGGCGGCATCCTTTCGATCTCCGAGGAGACGGTGGTCTTCCATCTCAAGAACGCGATGCGCAAGCTGGACGTGCACTCGCGCCAGCATGCCGTCGTCAAGGCGATTACGCTCGGTCTGATCGTCGTCTAGATCGGCCACGGGGCTCCCCCCTGATCTGGTAGTTACCGACCGCAGAGCCTTTGGCGGAAACTCCCCAACGAACTTTCTGGGGAGCTTGCGCCATGATCGAAGTCGTGCCGCCGGAACGACACCAGAGCCGCGCCAGCGCACTAGATCAGATGTTCGAGCTGCGCTACCGGGTGTTCCACGAGCGTCTCGGGTGGACACCGGCGTGCGCAGACCGCCGGGAGTACGACGAGTTCGACGAGCTCGGCCCGACCTATTTCCTGGCCTGGGCATCGAAGAACGTTCTGGTAGGGACGTGGCGCATCCTGCCGACCACCGGCCCCTATATGTTGCGCGACGTTTTTCCCGAGCTCCTGGAGGGACGCCCGGCGCCCGCCCACCCGCGGATCTGGGAATGCAGCCGCTTCGCTGTCGACAAGGGACCGTTGAACTGGATCGACGGCCGTCTGGTGCGCGAGATGACCTTCCGCCTGATGGAGGCGCTGGCCGAGTTCTGCCTCGCCCGTGACATCGGCAGCATGGTCACGGTTTACGACCGCCGGGTCGGGCGCCTGCTGGAGTTCATGAACTGCAAGCCGCAGTGGACTAGCCGGGCGTTATCGATCAACGGCGTGTCGACTCAGGCCGGCCTCTTTTCGATCTCCACAATGCATCTTTCGACGGTACGCAGTGCCATCGGCCTCGCGCCGGCGATCCTGCCGCCGCAGCCGGCCATCGCGGCGCGGAACTGGGCGCAGAGAGAGCCGCTGCCGGTCGGCAAGCCAGCCATGGGAATGAGACTCGATGCATAGGAACAGGTTTGTGCAAGAGGACTATCTGCAGCGTCCGCTCAGAGACGCCAACGCGATCCACAAGGCACTCAACTACCTGCAGGGCGAAGCCCAGGCCGCTGGCCTTTCCTTCGCTGCCCATCTCATCGGTGTTGCCTCGATGGCGATCGGCGATTCGATCGAGATGGCAAACCATTTGGCCCACACCGAAAGGGTGAACGAGGCCGGCGAGCCCAAAGACAACGGTCAGGCCCACTGACCGGTAAAGCGAGGAGGCGGGCTAATGACTCTTGTGCTGCCAGCTCCGCGTGGTGCTCTCCGCCCGGCAATGCCGGAGGTCGGTCGCGGGTTCGGCATCGGGCTCGGGCTCGAGATCCGGCGCGATCCCCTGGCGTTTTTCCTTCGCCTTCGGGAGGAGCATGGCGACTTGGTGCGCCTGAATCTGAAGCCTCGCTCGTTGGTCGTCATTTCGCGACCGGAGCTGATCGGGCCGATTCTGAACGAGCATCATTATAGGTTCCACAAGAGCAGCTTCATGCAGCTCCTGCGGCCGGTGATCGGGAACGCGCTTCTGCTCTCCGAGGGAAAGGCCTGGAAAGATCAACGCCAGACTGCGGCACCCGGCTTCAATGGCGCGGCGCTCGCCAGCTACTGCGCGGCGATCGACGCGGAGGCTCGACTGCTGGCCGAGCGCTGGTCGCGCCAAGCGCGCGATGGCGAGACCCTCAACGCGTCGCGCGGTCTCTCGAAGCTGACCCTCCAGGTAATTTTGCGCACGCTATTCGGTCAAGGCAGCGGCGAGCGCTGGGAGGAGCTCTATCTCTCGCTCTCTGCGGTAATGCGCACCATCGAGAAGCGCTTCTGGAGCCTGTGGCCGCTTTCCGCGCATCTGCCGACCCCGGAGAACTTCCGCTTCGCCAGTGACGTCAGGACGCTGCGCAACCAAATCGCGGAAGTGATCGCCAGTGCGTTTGCCGAGCAGCCAGCCGTGCGGGCAGAAGGAGCGCCACCCGGCGGGCGACTGATAGACCATCTTCTGCTGATGTACAGTGCCGAGGGCGCGCGGCCGGACCCACGGCTGCTGGCCGACGAGGCGTTGATCTACATCCTTGCTGGCATCGACACCACTGCCAACGCCATCTCCTGGACGCTTCATCTCTTAAATCGGCATCCGGAAATCGCCGAGCGGGTGCGCGACGAGGCCGACGCTGCCTGCGCCGGTGGTCAAGCGTTGACGATGGGCCGGATGGAAGCGCTGCCGCTGACGCGCGCGGCGCTCTGCGAGGCACTGCGCCTCTATCCGCCGGTCTGGACCTTCTCGCGCATTGCCGTCGAAGATGTCGAGCTTCCTGGCCTTTCGCTAAAGAAGGGTCAGAACGTAATGATCAGTCCCTGGGTCCTCCATCGTGACCGGAGGCTTTGGCCCAATCCGGAGCGTTTTGATCCCAGCCGCTTCGAATCGGGCCTGCCCGCGCGGGGCCGTGGCTATAGCTATCTCCCGTTTGGCTACGGCCCCCGCGGTTGCCTTGGCGCGCGCTTCGCGATGATGGAGGCCATGATCGTGGTGGCCCGCCTGTTCCACCGCCTGCGTCTTACCTCGTTCGCCGGGCGACCGGTCAGGCCCGAGCCGATGATCACACTGCGGCCAAGCCCCGATCTGTTGCTGCGTGGTGAGGCGCGCGCATGAACGTCGCTGCGCTCCTCGATGCCGCGGCGCTGGTCCGTCCGGACCACGACGCGATCGTCCATGAGGGCAAGCGCAGCAGCTACCGCGCGCTGGCGCAGCTGGCCGCCCGCATCGCCGGTGGCCTTGCGGCGGAAGGTGTTGGCCCCGGCAGCCGCGTCGCGCTCTGCTGCACCAACCGGCCCGGCTTCGTCGCCGCATACTTCGGCATCCTCAAGACCGGCGCTTGCGTCGTTCTGCTGGCCACCAACCTGCGCGAGACGGATCTTGCGGAGCAGCTGCGCGCCGCGCGGGTGGACGCGCTGCTGGTCTACGACGGCCTCGCCGAAGAAGCGTCGCTCGCCCAGTGGGCGGCGCCCAACTGCCGGCGCCTGTGGCTGATCCCGCGCGATCCGCTGGCGGTCGCCGGCGAGGGCCCGGCGCTCTGCGACCTGATGCGCGGCCAGCGCGACGCCTTCCCGACCGTCGAGCGTCCGCCCGACGCGACGGCGGCGATCCTCTTCACCTCGGGCACCACCGGGAAGCCGAGTGGCGTGGAGCTCAGCCACGCGAACCTCCTGGCGATGACGACGATCAACCGCTTCATGGCCGCTCCGGAAGTCGAGCCGCGCCGGCTGGTCGCCAACGCGCTCTATCACATCATGGGATTGATGGCCGGCTTGCACGTCACCGTGCTCGCAGCGAGCACCATGGTGCTGGTCGAAGGCTTCGATCCGCAGAGGATCTGGCGCGTGGCAGCCGAGCAGCGCATCACCTTCATGGGCTTCATGCCCGCGCACTACCGCGATCTCCTCGACGCGGCGGACAGCGTCGATGTGCATGCGGTGGCCGCCCACGTCAGACTCTGCGCCACCGGCGGCGGCCCGCTCAACCCGGCGCTGGCCGAGGCCTGGGAAGCGCGGGTCGGGTGCCCGCTCACTCCCGGGTACGGAATGACCGAAACCACCTCGCTCATCACCTGGCACCCACCGGCGGCGCCGATCCGCGCCGGGTCGGTCGGCTGCAGAGTGCCGGGCATCGCGCTGAAGCTGATCGACCGCGATTGGAACGAAGTGCCGGCTGGCGAGGCCGGCGAGATCGCCGTCAGGAGTCCCGGCGTGATGACGGGCTACCTCGACGAGCCGGAGCGTAACGCCGAGACGATGAAGAACGGCTGGTTCCGCACCAGCGACCTCGGTCACATCGACGCCGCGGGCTATGTCTTTCTCGATGCCCGGCTCGACGGGAAAGTCATCCAGGGCCACGAGCATATCTATCCGTCGGAGGTGCGCCGCGTGCTGAGCCGCCATCCGGCGATCGGTGACTGCGCGTTCCTGGCCGGCGAGCATCTGAGCCTGGGAGAGGAGCTTGTCGTGGTGGTGGAGCCGAAGGTCGGAGTGGAAGAGCCCTCGGCCGAGGCGGTAAAGCGCTGGCTGGAGGCCGAGATGCCCGAGGGGAAATGTCCCGGCCGGGTGGTGATGGCGTCGCGCCTGCCGCGGACCGCGATCGGTAAGATCGATATCTCTTCGCTGAAGCAGTACGCGGAGCTCGATGGGCTCCACGAGGCTTAGTGCGGCTCGCGCGCCCAAGGGACGGGCGGCCGTTCGGGGGAATCGACGTCCGTCCCGAGGCGCCGAGGAAGGCGAGACGGCTACGACAAGAAGAAACGAGAGGAAGGAATCGATGAGGAACGGGGTTATGCCCAGGTTCGAAGGTGTGATTGCCGCGGCGGACGACGCGTTGAGTCGTCTGCGGACCCTGGAGCGGCGCCTCAACGCCGAGATCAGGTTCATCAAGCTGACTGCGCGCGAGCAGCCCTTGTCGCTGCCGGAGCGCAAGTCGATTGCGGACCTGCGGGCGGAGAAGGCCGCGGTCGCTGACGCAATCGAGGAACTGGGCCTGGTGACGCTGGAGCGGCTCGACCGGCACGAAGAGGTGCAACGGCTGGTCAACGTACTCGATGCCGCCCACCTGGATCTCGACGAACGGCGCGATCACATCGAGCGCTTCGCGCGCGACGCCGAGGACTACAGCACCGCGCTCAACAACATCCAGGTTGTCTCCCAAGAGCTCAAGGGGATACTGCCGAAGCAGTGAGGCGACCGATTCGGTGGCGGCGGCTCGGCCGCAATCGATCTGCACCGCTGAGCAATCGCGTGCCGGACAGAGCTCGAGAAGACATCGGCGGGATCTGCTTGCCGCGCTCACGGCGGCAGCAGCGATCGTCTCGGTACCGATCCTTTCTGTCATTTGTGTCGCCATTTTTGGCAATGCCCCGGTATTTTTCGTCGCGGAAAAATAGTTTATATCAACGGCTTGACCGGCAATTATGGCAATTAGCAAAGGCCCCTTTTCCGGAATTGCCGATCTTTCCGGCCGCCGGACGCCGCCGCCCGCCCGCGAAAGCCAGCCACGGCCGCAGGGGGCCGCCAAACGGCGGCTTTACACTCCTTTGGGCGACGCCGGTCCCGCTCGCGGGCGCTCTCCCGCTTTCAGCGTCGCGATCGCC